>JAAUPH010000041.1 GCA_012035435.1 Sphingopyxis sp.
CACGGCTCACCAGTCCGCGCTCGGGATCGACCCGCAGGTTCGTACCGTACGCCCCACCGTGGCTCGAACATTTTGCCGGTCTTGTCGACCGACCAACCGAGTCCGTAGCCGGTGGGTAGATCGCCGGTTGCAGTGACGTCATTTCTTTCACCGCCGCTTCTGACAGATCAACGCTTGCCGCCGAACTCACCGCGATTAAGCACCATTCGGCCGAACAATCCCGACGTCGGTGCGCCATAACCTCAAGAACGCCGGCAGCGAACCGTTGCGCGCGGTCGCCTTCTTCGCCGCCGTTGAGCACGTCGGACCCCAGCCCTCCGATCAGTGTGTCGTCGCCAAACTGGCCGAGCAGCGACTGAACCAGCCCCATCCCCGCCTCCCCCATAGGCACCCAATTTTTGATCATGCCCTCGACGATGTCCGGCGTAATCCCCTTTTCCATCAGCTTTTCGACGCGCGACAGATAAATGGCGTGAAGCGGCGTCAGATCGGGCAAGCCGAACAGGCGGCGGGCTTCTTCGGGGGTGCAATCGACTTCGACGTTGATTTTCATGGGCTCACTCTCCGCGATGCTCGCCTTCCCCCTTTGAGCGGCGGCGTGCTGCTGCTAACTTCGCTTGGTCCAGCCAATTTGGCAAGCACGCAGGATGATATGCGCCATGATGCAAAAGATAGACGCTTTTCACAGCGAGGGCGAAATCCCCGCCTATGTCGCCCGCCCCGCTACACCAAGTGGCCGCGCGATTATCGTCGTGCCGGAGATTTTCGGCGTCAACGCGGGTATTCGCAGCAAATGCGATCAATGGGCCGCCAAAGGCTATCTGGCGATCGCACCCGATATTTTCTGGCGCTTTGCCCCCGGCGTCGAACTCAATCCCGATGTGGAGACGGAATTTCAGCAGGCGCTCGGTTATTTCGGCCAATATGACGCCGACGACGGGGTGAAGGACATTGAGGCTACCATCCGCTGGGCGCGCGCGCAGGGCGTGGCCAAGGTCGGGCTGGTCGGTTTCTGCCTTGGCGGGCGGCTCGCCTATATGGCGGCAGCACGGACCGACATTGACGCCTCGGTCGGCTATTATGGCGTAATGATCGACACGATGCTGAATGAATCGCATGGCATCGCAAAGCCGCTCATGCTCCACATTCCCACCGCCGACCATTTCGTCGGGCCGGACGCGCAAGCGGCCATTCACGCGGCGCTCGATCCCCATCTGCGCGTGACGCTCCACGACTATGCAGGGCTCGACCATGGCTTTGCTGCGGAGAGTGGCAATCGCCGCGACGAATCGGGCGCACGGCTTGCCGACAATCGCACCGAAGCCTTTTTCGCCGAGCATCTGCGGTGAGCGGTGCCGCAGAGGCCGGACTTGCCGCCTGGCACGCCTATATGACAGGCGGTGAAGATGCCGGCGTGCTGCGCGCGATGCTGGCGGACGAGGCCGTGTTCCACTCCCCCGTTGTCCACACCCCGCAGGTCGGGGCGGACAAGGTCTTCGCCTATCTCCACGCCGCAGCGCATGTGCTCGGCGGCGGAGATTTCGCCTATGTGCGCAAGCTGGTCGATGGCCACGAAGCCATGCTGGAGTTCACCCGCACGGTCGACGGCATCCATGTCAACGGCGTCGACATCATCCGCTGGAACAGCGACGGACAGATCATCGATTTCAAGGTGATGGTCCGCCCGATGAAGGCAATGAACAAGCTGTGGGAGATGATGGCGGCGCAGCTTGATTCAGCGCAAGCGGGTTAGATCAGCGCCAAATTGCTAAGCTCGCGCGCGAGGGCGGGCGGCAGATCAGCGACGCCGCTATCGGCATCGAGCAGCGGCGGTGCATCCACGTCTTGCAGATAGCGCCAGCCCTGATGCGCGCGCCTCGGCACGGGCTGAACCAGCTCGATCCGGTCAGAGCAGACGATATCGGTGCGCCCCTCAGCGGCCTCATCAAAACGCACGATCTGAACGCGCGCGACCAAGGTGTGGCGGATGATGAAGTGCAGATAGCCGCCGATCAGCTCGTCTGCGCGGCGCGGGCGATTGCGGGTGGTGAAGCGGACCTCGCCCGCTTGTGCGCGGGCAGAAAGATTAATCTTCAACACCGAAAGATCGGATGCGCCGAAAGCCACGCGGCTGAGGTGGAGATTGGGCATGTCAGGAAAACCCGTACTTCATGCGTTGGTTTCCTGACACAGCAGCAGGTGATGGACCCCCGTGTGCGCGGGGGCACAGCTGTCGCGTTATCCGAACAATGTTCCCAAGCCCACCTGAGGATCAACCCAGCCATCATATATCATCTTGGCTGCGACATAGACGATGACCGCGAGGCCGACATAGGCGATCCACTTGTAGCGTTCGATATATTTGGCGATGATGTTGGCGGCCACACCCATCAGCGCGACAGCGACGATTAGGCCGACGATCATGATGCCGGGGTGGTCGCGCGCGGCGCCGGCGACGGCGAGCACATTATCCAGGCTCATCGACACGTCCGCGACGGCGACGGCCCATGCGGCTCCGGCAAAGCTTTTCGCGGGCTTCAGGCCACTATCCTCATCGCCCATAATTTCGGGTGAACCGGCCGACTGGCCACCATGGTCGCGCAAATCGCGCCACATTTTCCACGCCACCCAGACCAGCAGCAGTCCGCCGATGAAAATCAGGCCGACGATTGCCATCAACTGCGTGACAACCAGTGCGAACGCGATGCGCAGTACCAACGCGGCGATGATCCCGATCAGGATGACCTTCTTGCGCTGTTCGGCAGGCAAGCCCGCAGCCAGCGCGCCGACGACAATGGCATTGTCGCCCGCGAGCACCAGATCGATCGCTAACACCTGAAGGAAGGCCGCGAAGGCACCCGGATCGGTGATGTTGCTGAAATCCTTGACGATGGCGGCCCACATGCCTGCGGGTCCGCCGAAACCTTCCGCCGCACCAGTGGCAGCGAGCAAAAATTCAAACATAATGATCCCCCGGGGGCTTACTGGTTCATCGAATCGAAGAAATCTTCGTTCGTTTTGCTGTCCTTCATCTTGTCGAGCAGGAACTCCATTGCATCGATGGTGCCCATCTGCATCAGGATCCGGCGGAGCACCCACATCTTCGACAGCTTGTCCTTCTCGACGAGCAACTCTTCCTTCCGCGTCCCGGACTTGCCGACGTCGAGCGAGGGGAAGATGCGCTTGTCGGCGACCTTGCGGTCGAGCACGATTTCGCTGTTGCCGGTGCCCTTAAACTCTTCGAAAATCACTTCGTCCATCCGGCTGCCGGTGTCGATCAGCGCGGTTGCATGATGGAAAGCGATCCGCCCTCTTCAATGTTCCGCGCCGCGCCGAAAAAACGCTTGGGACGCTGGAGGGCGTTGGCGTCGACGCCGCCCGTCAGCACCTTGCCCGATGACGGGACAACGGTATTGTAGGCGCGGCCGAGGCGGGTGATGGAATCGAGCAGGATGACGACATCCTTCTTATGCTCGACCAGCCGCTTGGCTTCTCGATGACCATCTCGGCGACCTGAACGTGGCGGGTGGCAGGCTCGTCAAAGGTTGAGGAAACGACCTCGCCCTTTACGCTGCGCTGCATGTCGGTGACTTCTTCGGGCCGTTCGTCGACGAGCAGCACGATCAGATACACCTCGGGGTGATTGTCGGTGATCGCCTTCGCGATATTTTGCAGCAGCACCGTTTTACCTGTGCGCGGCGGCGCGACAATCAGCGCGCGCTGGCCCTTGCCCTGCGGGCTCACCAGATCGATGACCCGGGCCGATTTATCCTTCACCGTCGGGTCGAGCGTATCGAGCGACAATTTCTGATTAGGATAGAGCGGCGTCAGATTGTCGAAATTTACCCTGTGGCGCACCGCTTCAGGATCGTCGAAATTGACGCTGACCAGCTTGGTCAGCGCGAAATAACGCTCGCCATCCTTGGGCGCGCGAATTTCGCCCTCGACCGTGTCGCCGGTGCGCAAACCATATTTGCGGACCTGATTGGGCGAGACATAAATATCATCGGGACCGGCGAGATAATTGGCATCAGGCGAGCGCAGGAAGCCAAAGCTGTCCGGCAACACTTCGATCGTGCCCGATCCGATAATTTCCTCGCCCTCTTCGGCAAGTTCCTTGAGGATCGAAAACATCAGATCCTGTTTGCGCAGGGTCGATGCGCCCTCAACGCCCAGTTCTTCGGCCATCTCGACCAGCTGCGCAGGGGCTTTTTTCTTGAGTTCTTTCAGATGCATTGAGGAATTTCCATGGAAATATAGGCATATATGCTGCCGGAGCAGCGCAGGAGATAGGTGGGACCAATGACGGGGCGAGAAATCGCCGGAACCTGTCCCGACCGCGCGAGGACCGCGCGCCAAGCCGTGGGCTTCGCGCCGATTTAGGCGCGGCAGGCCACCAAGTCAATCATGTGCCAGGATCAAAATGGCCGAACGACTGCCAATATCACCGCTACCGCGGCGACAACCCCGGGAACTTCGTTGAGCAGGCGCAGCGCTTTTTCGCTGAGCGGTCGCTTGCCGGCCTTCAGTTTCTTAAAATAGCCGATCAGCCAACCGTGATAGGCGCTGAGCCCGATAACGAAGACGAGCTTGAGCTGGAACCAGCCCTGTGTCCAATAGCTGCCATTGAACGCCAACAGCAGTCCCAATATCCAGACGATATAGAGCGCCGGGTTGAGAATGATCCGGCGCAACCGGTCTTCACGTTCAATCCATTTGACGTCCTCTTCCGATCCCACCGCACATTGGTGATGATAAACGAAAAAGCGCGGCAGCATGAACAGTCCGGCCATCAGGAAAATAACGAAGATGATGTGCGCAGCCTTCACCCACAGCATCGCGGCCCCCAGGAAACTGATCCACGCATCCATGACTTACTCACCGCGCAGCCGCCGCAGCAAGGCCTCGACATGCGCAACCGGCACGTCGGGGGTAATGCCATGGCCCAAGTTAAATATATGGGGGCGGTCGGGGAAAGCGGCAATGATGGCGTCGACCGCCTGATCAAGCGCTTTGCCGCCCGTGAGCAGCGCCAGCGGGTCGAGATTGCCCTGCACGGGCAGTCCGGTGGGCAAAATGCTGTTGGCCCAGACGGGATCGACCGTTTCGTCGAGCCCGAGCGCGTCAATGCCGGTTTCGCGCGCATAGGCGCCAAGCTTGCCGCCCGCGCCTTTCGGGAAACCGATGACCGGCGTGTCCGGGTGACGCTGTTTCAGGCGGCGGATGATTTCGGCGTTGGGCGCGATGACCCAGCGTTCAAATTGCGCCGGGGCAAGACTGCCCGCCCAGCTTTCAAACAGCTGGACGGCATCGACGCCCGCCACCAATCTGCCCGGCGAGATAATCGACCGTCAGATCGACAATTGCCGCGATGATGGCGTCGAACGCCGCAGGATCAGCATAGGCCAGCTGACGTGCCGCGCCCTGATCCTTCGATCCCTGCCCCGCCACCATATAGGTTGCGACCGTCCAGGGACTGCCCGCGAAACCCAGAAAGCTTGTGGTCGGCGGCAGAGCAGCAGCAACCTTGCGCACCGTTTGGTAAATGGGATTCAGCCGGTCGGGCGCTGCTTCCAGCGCATTCAGACTGGCATCGACCAGCGGCGGGGCGAGACGCGGTCCCTCCCCAGCCTCAAACCACAAATCCTGCCCAAGTGCGTGGGGGATCACTAAAATGTCGGAGAAGAGGATCGCGCCGTCGAAGCCAAAACGGCGAATGGGCTGCAGCGTGACCTCGGCCGCTGCGTCAGGATCATAACAGAGCTCGAGGAAGCCACCCTTCTGCGCCCGTAAAGCCCGATATTCGGGCAAATAGCGCCCCGCCTGACGCATCAGCCACACCGGCGGGGGCGTTTTACGGTCGCCGCGCAAGACGGCTAGCAAGGCTTTATCGCTCATCGTGCCGCGCCCCACCCCATTATCATCATAAAATATATATCCTTGTTGTGGTTTGTTGGGCGGGCGAACTATGCGGGATTAGCTTGCTCGCCCGGCTTTGCCAACAACTTGACTCTCATCGGCACAGTGGTTGGGCGTGAGTCGAACTTGGCCGCGCCAGTTGTCCACAGGCTGGGGACAGGGCGGATTGGTTGTTGATAAATATCAGGATGGAATCGGTGCGGCTGTGGGCGGATTGCGGCTGCCGTGTTTTTCCACAGGCTTTGCGCAAAGAGCGTCCACAAGAGCAGTGCGATGGTGACAGCTTGCGCAATGCCCCTTGCCAGCGATGGACTGACGGGCAAAGACCGATGCCCATGCGGCTTCACGTTCATCTCATCTCCGACTCCACGGGCGAAACGCTCGAAAATCTGGCCAAAGCCGCCATCGCCCAGTTCGATGATGTCGAAGTGGTGCGGCATTTCTGGCCCATGGTTCGCTCCGAAGCGCATCTCGACCGCATCATGACCGAGGTCAAGGCAAGCCCGGGGTTGATCCTGTTCACACTGGTCAATGTGGATCTGCGTGCCAGCTTGGAACGGCGCACCGCAGCGGTCGATCTGCCTGCGGTCGCAGTTCTCGATACCGTCACCGACGCGCTGTCGCGGATGCTGGGGCAAAAGGCCAAGGCACGGCCGGGGCGTCAGCATCAGCTTGACGCCGCCTATTTCGCGCGCGTCGATGCGATCCAGTTCACCGTCGCGCATGATGACGGTATTGCGTGGGAAGATTGGGAAGAAGCCGACATCATATTGGCCGGCGTATCGCGCACGTCAAAAACCCCCACGAGCATCTATCTCGCCAATCGCGGATTCAAAACCGCCAATATCCCTATCGTCCCCGAATCGCCCCCGCCTGCCGCCCTGTTCCGGCTCGACAGGCCGCTGGTCGTGGGATTGACGACCGGGCTCGATCGGTTGGTACAGGTGCGGCGCAACCGGCTCTTGTCGCTCAATCAGGCGCCCGAAACCGCTTATGTCGAGGAGGCGGCGGTGAAGGCCGAACTGGCGTTTGCCCGCCGCATGTTTGCTGACAATGGCTGGCCGGTGATCGATGTTACGCGGCGTTCGATCGAGGAAACCGCCGCCGCGATTATCAAGCTGGCCGAAGACCGCAAGGCGGGCGCTACACCTTCATGAACCGTTTGCTACTGGCATCGCAGAGTGAAGGGCGTGCGCGGATGTTGCGCGATGCCGGGCTTGCCTTTGATGTTGAACCTGCAAATCTGGACGAAGCCGCGTTGCTGGTCGCCTGCAGGCCGAGGGGCAGACGCCTCGCAACATCGCCGATGCGCTGGCCGAGGCCAAGTCGGTAAAGCTGTCGGCGCGCCGGCCCGGCCAGTTGGTGATCGGCGCCGATCAGCTGCTGGCGCTCGACGATGGGACGATTCTCGCCAAGCCGGATAGTCCCGAGGAAGCAGAGGCGCAGCTGGCCATGCTATCGGGTCAGCGCCACCGACTGTATAGTGCCGTCGTGGTGAGCGAAAATGGCGCGCCCCTGTGGCGATATATTGGTGAGGCCAAAATGTGGGTGCGCCCGCTCAGCTCTGCGTTCATCTCCGCCTATCTTGCCGCGCAGTGGGAGCGGATTCGCTGGACTGTCGGCTGCTATGAAGTTGAGGGCGCGGGGGTGCAGCTGTTTGCGCGGACCGAAGGCGACCGCTGGACAATCATTGGCATGCCCATGTTGGCACTGCTTGATTGGCTGCGCGAGCGGGGGGAGATTGGCCGATGACGGATATGCGCCCCTATGCCGAGGTCATCGGTGATCCGATTGCGCACAGCAAATCGCCGCTTATCCACACATATTGGCTGAGCGAACTGGGGATTGATGCCGATTACCGCGCCTGTCATGTGGTGCCGGAAACGCTGAAAGACTATGTCGCGTCGCGCCGCGGCGATCCGTTGTGGCGTGGGTGCAACGTCACGCTGCCGCACAAGCAGGCGGTGATTGCGCATGTCGCCGACCCGGGCGGGATCGAGCGGAGTATTGGGGCGGCTAACACCCTTTTTCACAGCGACGGGGCACTCATTTGTACCAACACTGACGCCGCCGGATTTTTCGCCCCGATTGCCGACGCAAATCTGGCCGGGGCACCGGTCGTTGTGGTCGGCGCGGGCGGTGCGGCGCGCGCGGTGCTGTTCGCGCTGGCGCAAGTCGGTGTCGGGCCGGTGACGCTGCTCAACCGCAATGTGCTGAAAGGCAGTGCGTTGCTTGCGCATTTCGGGCTTAAAGGCCGGGCGTTGCCGCTGGATGCTACGGTCCCGCCCGCAGCGCTGTTGGTCAATGCCAGCAGTCTGGGGATGAAGGGACAAGCGCCGCTGGAGATCGATATCTCCGCACTCCCCGCCGACGCCATTGTTTATGATCTGGTTTATGCGCCGCTTGAGACACGCTTGCTGGCAGAGGCTCGTGCGCGCGGGCTGGAAACGGTTGATGGGCTGGAGATGTTGATCGGCCAGGCGGCAGTGGCGTTTGAGCTGTTTTTTGGGGCGACTCCGCCTGACGATCCCGATGGGCGCCTGCGCGCGCTGCTGCTCGCGACATGACGCATTTTCCGCGTCCGGGCTCGCGGCTTGAACGACCTTTTATTCTGGGGCTAACGGGGTCGATTGGCATGGGCAAGTCGACCGCTGCGGCCATGTTCCGCGCGCAGGGCGTGCCGGTGTTCGATGCCGACGCCGAAGTGCACCGGTTGCAGGCGCGGGGCGGCGCATTGGTGGCGGTCATAGAAAAACGCTTCCCGGGCAGTACCGATGGCCATGGCGTGAACCGCGCGGCGCTGGGTGCGATCGTGCTGGGCAATCGGGCCGAACTTGCCGCGCTTGAGGCCATTGTTCATCCGGCGGTTGCCCGCGCCCAAAGGCAGTTTTTGGCGCGGCACCGCGCTCGCCCACTGGTAGTGCTCGACATCCCGCTGTTGTTCGAAAAAGGGGGCTGGCGCCGTGTCGGGGCAATTGCTGTGGTTAGCGCGCCGCTGTGGGTTCAGCGCCGCCGCGTGCTGGCGCGGCCCGGAATGACGGCGGCGAAATTTCGCGCGATTCGCGCGTTGCAGACCGCCGACCGGGTCAAACGCGCACGCGCCGACTTTTTGATCGACACCGGTCGTCCCAAAGCGGTGATGCGCGCACAAATAGCGTCCATCGTCTCTTGTTTCCGGCGATAAACAGGACGATAGTAACCGTTCAATGCGTGAGATTATTTTCGACACGGAAACCACAGGCCTCGATCCGCGCGACGGGCACCGGCTTGTCGAAATCGGCTGCATCGAGCTTGTCGATCGCCGGGAGACCGGGAACAGCTTTCACGCCTATTTTCATCCTGAGCGCGACATGCCGTTTGAAGCCGAGGCCGTGCACGGGTTATCGATCGGCTTTCTGTCGGATAAGCCCCGCTTTGCCGAGCGCGCGCGCGAGCTGATCGACTTTGTCGGCGATGCGCCGCTGGTCGCTCACAATGCCGCCTTCGATTTCGGTTTCGTCAACGCCGAACTGGCGCGCATTGGCATGGCAGCGCTCAGCCTCGACCGCATGATCTGCACCGTGCAAATGGCGCGCAAGCTGCACCCTGGGGGCAAGCACAGTCTGGACGCGATGTGCGTTCGCTATGGCATCGACCGGTCGCACCGGGTCAAGCACGGCGCCTTGCTTGACGCCGAATTGCTCGCGCATCTTTATATCGAAATGACCGGTGGGCGTCAGATTGGACTGGGCCTTGCTGCTTCTGCAAGTGCGCGTGGGTCGCAATCGGCGGCGCCTATGCAGGTCGTCGCAAAGGCGGAACGGCCTTTTCGTGAACCTCGCCCCCACGCACCGACGGCGGCGGAACAAGCAAGTCATGCGGAATTTATCGCAATGCTTAAGCAACCCTTATGGCTTGATCGCGCTTGATAATGTGCCGGGTCGCACCGGCCTATGCAGGAGAAAGATGATGGAAATTCGCGTTTCGGGCCACCAGATGGATACCGGTGAAGCGTTGCAAACCCATGTCGCCAACCGAATGAACGCGATTGCCGACAAATATTTCTCCCGCGCGATCAGTGCCCATGCGACCTTCGGTAGAGGACCGCACGACAGCCGCACATGCGATATCGTCTCGCATGTGATGCAGGGCGTCGTCCTAAAGGGCCATGGCGACGCTCAGGACGCCCATGTCGCCTTTGAAGCGGCTGCCGAACGGATTGAGAAACAGCTGCGCCGCTATATGCGCCGATTGAAAGACCGCAATGGCGCCAGCGATCCTGTCCCGCCGGCCGAGGACAACGCCGGTTACGTCGTGTTTGAGGCCGGCAGCGATGAAGAAGACGTGGGTGATGCCCCCGCCATCATCGCCGAAACGCGCGTCGATGTTCCGACTGCCAGCGTATCCGATGCGGTGATGATGATGGATTTGCGGAATACCAACGCGCTACTATTCGTGAACAGCAAGTCGGGGTCACACAATATGGTGTATCGCCGCGGTGACGGGACGATCGGCTGGGTCGAACCGCAATAAAGGGACTGGATTTTTAGGCTAAAGGCGATTATCCGCCCGCGGTTCCGGGACAGACGCGCGCGCGGGTTGTCCCACAGTGTCTTCCTCGCGCCGATAGTTTGCCGCCCTGTTTTCGGGCGGTTAACTGTTCGCGCTGACTGATCTGAACTATCATGACGCTTGATACGCTTGTTTACCCTGCTTCAGTTCGCGCCAAGGTCGTGATCGATACCAAAAAGGCCATTTTTGCCTATTTCGGCGATCTTGCTAGCCGGACGCTTGGTCTTGATGGCGGACAGGTCGCTGAAGCGCTGCTCGAGCGTGAACGGCTGGGATCCACTGGCTTTGGGCGCGGCATTGCACTGCCGCACGCCAAGATTGAAGGATTGGGCGGCGTCCGCGGCCTGTTTATCCAGTTGCAGCGCCCAATTGATTTTAGTGCCGTTGACGGGCTTCCGGTCGATCTCTTCTTTGTCCTGCTGTCGCCCGTTGATGCTGGGGCCGATCATTTGAAGGCTCTGGCCAGCGCCTCACGCTTGCTCCGCAACGACCAGATGGCGGACCGGCTGCGCGGCGCGAAAAATGACGAGGCGCTTTATGCGCTGCTCGCCGACAGCGAGGCGCGCGACGCCGCGTGACGCGGCTTCCCTCTCGTCTGATTGTTGACTTGATGCTTCGCTCTGCCGTCGCGGCTGGTGGTTTTGCGTTGGTGCTGGCGCGCGGCGACGATCATGGCGGGGCGATCATCGTTCAGTGCCGTGACCGCGATCAATTGGGTCCGCTGCTCGAACGGGATTTCAACGGTCGTTGGCAATCTGTGGGCCCTGATGGCCTAAATCGGGACGAATTGGCGTCGGACGTCGAAGACTATATTGCCCGCCGCCGCCGCGTGGACGCCGATTTATGGGTGGTTGAACTGGATATCCCGGAAGCACCACAGTTCGTCGCGGCGCTTACGAGCGGGGGTTGACTCTTGTGCGCTGCACAAAGATAGGGGCGGGCTTGTAATCGCGAAGGTCGACCGCGCGGTCCAATTCTGCTTGCAGGACGGATCGCAAATGGCGGGATGGACACGCAGACGGACGACTTCCGCCCTGACCGCTGCCGTCGCAGCCTCTCTTGTCATGGTCCCGGATCGTCGGCCGCATATTTGACGGACGCAATGAGTCGCATTTTGAACGTTGCCAGCGTGGCAGCGGTTGCCATGACCGCCACCGCCATGTTGGCCCTGACCGAACCCGGCCAAGCCAGCGATCTGGCGGCTGCATCGGTCGCCCCTGTGGTCCTTCCCCAGGTTGCTCCCGTAATCGAGCCAAGCTTGCCCGCTCCTGCCCCGGTTGCTGAAATTCAGCCCGCGCCCGACCCTGCGGACCAAGCCGTGCCCCGCCGCGCGGCCTCGTTGCAAGCGCTTGTCGCCGCAACCCCGATGCCCGCGCAGATTGACGATGAACTCCATTGCCTCGCCGGTGCGGTCTATTTCGAATCGCGCAGCGAATCGCTGATCGGTCAGCTCGCGGTCGCCAACGTCGTCATCAACCGCGCCGAATCGGGGCGTTTCCCCACCACGCTGTGCGGCGTCGTCTATCAGCGCAGCCAGTTCAGCTTTGTGCGCGGCGGCCGCATGCCCGCGATCAACACCGGCGGCCAGCAATGGCGCAATGCCGTGGCCATCGCTCAGATCGCCCGTGACCAAAGCTGGGATAACAAGGCACCCGGCGCGCTGTTCTTCCACGCAACCCATGTGTCGCCCGGCTGGAACAAGGCCCGCGTTGCGCGGATCGACAATCATATCTTTTATCGTTGAGGCATGCGGCAGAGGCCGCATCTTCAGCAAAGATTGCCAAGGCGGCGGGCCTGGCGCATGATTGCGCGTATGACCAGCCGCCTTTCTTTGTGCCGCTTGCTGCGGCCCTGCTCGGCCTTAGCGGCTGTGCCACCGCCGTCCCGCCCGTCGACGTGACGCGCTTCCATACGCCTGCGCTGGCCGCGCTCGCGC
>JAAUPH010000042.1 GCA_012035435.1 Sphingopyxis sp.
CGTATCACCGTGCATCGGCGGCCGCGATCAGCGTGGTCAGCATCGCATCGAGCCGCGCGCGATCCTCGTCGCTTAACGCCGCGATCAGCTTGCGCTCCATCGCCAGCGCGGCGGGCACAATTTCATCATAGAGCGCGCGCCCGGCATCGGAGAGCATCAGATGGTGCGAGCGCCCGTCGCTGCCATGCGCCTGCCGCGCAATCAGCGCGCGCGCGCTCAGCGCCTTGGCTGCGCGGTTCACCGTAACCTTGTCCATCAAAGTTGCCGCGACCAGCTCACGCTGGGTCAGCGGTCTGCCTTCGCCTAGCACCGCCATCAACCGCCATTCGGGGATCTTGAGCCCGAACCGGCTCTGATATTCGCGCGCAATCCGTTCGCTAACGGCGTTGGACGCAATCGACAGACGATAGGGCAAAAAGGTTTGCAAGTTCAGCATCGCCGTCACCTATCGCCCAATTTGGAAGCCCATGTCAAAACCGCGCCGACAGCCCAATCCATAGGCTGCGCGGATAGGCCCGCTCAATCGCCCCGCCCGCACCGAACGCTGCAGGTACCAGCGCGTCGAACAGATTTTCGGCACGCAATGTTGCGGTGATGCCGTCGCCGATACTCCATTGCGCCGAGGCATCGATGGTCAGCGCGTCACCCAAGCGCTGGGTGCCGAGATCATCCTCATTTTGCGCTCCAATGTAACGCAGCCGCGTTTCCAGTTTGACGGGATCGAAATCCGCGCTCGCAGATACGCTCCCGCTATGTTTCGCGACCTGCGCCGGACGCCGGTCGTCCAGCGCCAGCGCCGCCCCCGAAGCCCGCACCCGCGCATCGGTGAAGGCATAGCTGGCGCGCAGATGAACCGGGCCGATTGGCAGGCTACCCTGCACCTCCATACCCCTGGCCACAATCGCGTCCAGATTTTGCCGCTGCGCATAACTGCCGCCCGCCGCAACAAAGCCGACACCTGGAAAATTTCCCGGCCCGCGTGCCAACGTGACATTGGCAATCGCATGATCAAGCCGGTTCCAATAGGCGGTGATGGATAGATGGCGCTGGAAATCTGCTCCGCCAAGCTCCAGCCCCGCTTCCGCGCCCCACAACCGCTCGGGCCGCAGTAATTCATTCGCCGCAGTTGCATCGACGCCAGCACGGAACGGCCGATACAGCTCGTTGAGCGTCGGCAGGCGCCAGCCGGTATAGGCCGCGCTACGCAAGACAATGTCGCCATTGTCCCACCGCGCCCCGACCCGCCCGGTGCCTTCCCAGCCCGAACGCGCGGCGAAGCGGTCGTCGGACCGGATACTGCCGCCTATGTTGCGCTCAGTGCGAAATCCGGGCGCGATGCGCCAATGGTCGATACGGCCCGATAGCGTGAGGATGAAATCGCCCGGCTCCGTAAACCAATCGGCGAAGGCACCGGCGGTCGTGCCCTCACCCCCCGCAACCCGGAAGCGGCCTGGCACGGTGCCGGTAAAGAAGAACTGTTCCTGCGTCTCGCCTTCAACCTGCCGCCAATCCGCGCCCAAGCGCACATTGCTGTCGGGCGGCCGCACTTCGGCGCGTGCGCCAAGCCCTGTCGCGGGCACCCGCTGGATCAATGCGGGCGCGACGCTGTTGCGGTCGGCCGCAACGCTGGCAAAGCCCGTGTCAAATTCGCGCAACTGCGCATAAGCGAGCAGGCTGAGTTTCCAGTCATCCTCCAATATATAGCGGATGCTGGCGTCGAGCCCGTCAATGGTGCTGCGCGTGAAATCGGTCCCTCGATCCCGCCGGTCGCGCCAGCCGCGCACCGCGACTTCGACACGGTTCGCAAAGCCCGCTTCGAGCTTCGCGCGCACACCAAGTCCAGCTTGGTCATAGGGGGCAGCCCGGTCCACGCTGCCACGATCGGCCGCAACCGTGGGAATAAATCCATCGCCGCGCGCCCAGCGGCCGTCGATGGCGACTTCGCCGTCGCCCAATTCGCCGCCAATGCCCGCAACAAGATCGGTCGCATTGCGCGATCCGACGGCCATCGATCCATGCGCATCGTTGCCGATTTGCGACGACAGGCTGATCGTACCAGCCAAGGCACCCGGTCCATCGACGCCGCTGCCACCGCCGCGTGCGATACGGACACCGGCGAGCGGCACATTGTCGAACGCACTCCACGCCACCCAGCCGCCAAAGGGATCGGATTGCGGCACGCCATCGAGCAGCACCAACGCGCGGCTCGACGCATTGCCGCCCAGCCCGCGCAACGTGACGCCCTGGCTTGTCGGATGCGCACTGCGCGCATCGCTGCGGCGGAATTGGGCAAGGCCTGCCTGATCGCGTAGTTGGTTTTCGAGGCGCGCACCCGCGCCCTGATCGATCTCCCGCAACACCGCGATGGATTGCGTCTTGTCGGCATCGAGTGGTGCCAGATTCCCTCCAGCTCGAACGACGATATATTCGGGACTAATGGGGGTGCCGGTGATGCAGGGTATCTCTTCCGCATACTCCTCGGCCTCGACGTCCTGCGCTGCTGCCCCAACTGGCAGGGCCAGTAACATCATGACAAAATTCGCAATAAATAGCCCCTCCCCTTTAGGGGAGGGGTTGGGGTGGGGTCTGTCGGCGGTGCGCAAGTGCGCAAGACACCACCCCGCTCGTCTAAGGCCCGGCTTCGCCGGACCAAGTCTCACTGCCCCTCTCCTGAAGAGGAGGGGGTAAACCGACTCAAACGCCATCACTCGCCCTTCACCGCGTCCGGATGCGCGCGCTGGAAAGCATCCAGCGCCAGACAGTTTGCATCAATCTCGACCAGCCGTGGATAGGCCTCCAGCGGCACGTCAAACCGCCGCGCGTTATAGATTTGCGGGACCAGACAACAGTCGGCAATTCCCGGCGCATCTCCGCCCAGAAACGGGCCCTCGCCCGCCATTGCCTCCAGCGCCTCAAAACCTTCGCTGATCCATTTGGCGATCCAGCGGTCCTTGACCGTCTCGTTAAGCCCCAGATCGCGGGTGAGATATTTGAGGATGCGCAGATTGTTGAGCGGATGAATGTCGCACGCCACCACCATCGCCTGCGCCCACGCCACGCTGCGCGGCTGCGCGGCCTCTGGTATCAGGCGTGGCTCGGGAAAGGCACGGTCGAGCCAGTCGATAATCGCCAAACTTTGGATGATCGGCTCACCATCGGCGACTAGCATGGGCACGAAGCCTTGCGCATTCTGGTCCAGATACACGTCGCTGCGCTGGTCGCCCGCGAGCAGGCTGACCTCAACGCGTTCATACTTAACCCTTTTGAGATTGAGCGCGATGCGCACGCGATAACTCGCGGAGGAACGGAAGTAATCGTGGAGGACAAGCTGGGCCATAGCCCCCACTAATGCGCGACCTTGTCTATCCGCGCAATCCATTGCCGCAGCAAATCCGCGCCTTCGCGATGAACCGTGCTCCGCCCCACTTCGGGCATTGCGACGCCGGGCTCGGTACTTTCCAGGCGGTAGATCATGATCGACGCGTCCGGATTGCCGGATGCAATCGCAAAATCGCGCCCGCCGCTGCCCCTCCCCGCCGCGACCGGGCGTTTGCCGATACCCAGCGGTTTAGGGTCGGTCACATCCCAACCCAGGAACAGCCCGCTGTTCGACGCGCTGCCCGCAGGATTGTGACAATGCGCGCAGTTGACGTCGAGATAGGCGCGGGCGCGGCCTTCCAGCGTGCCGCTCTTCGCGTCATCCCAGCGCGGCATGATCGGCTTGAGTGCGGCGGGGTTGGCGAAGTGGCGGGCCGCGCCACCGTCCAGCACCAAATTGCGTGCTTTAGGACCAATTGGTACCAGCGCGCCGTTCAGGCTGTGGCATTCCTTGCACTGGTTCTTATTGGGCACCGCATAGCTGATCGACTGCGCTTGGCCATTCGGCGGACGAAAACTCACCGCCACCCGCGCGCCTGCAACCTTCAGCGTCGCATCCTTACCATCGGCATCCCACACATAAGGCAGCGCCAGCCAGCCCGCCTTGCGATGGATCAGCAGCCGCGTTTCGACCGGCCTGCCGCCATTGACGTCGGCCCAGCCGAAACTTTTGACCAGCACCGTGCCGACCGGGAAATGCACAACCCCGTCCGCGCCAACCACAGCTTGCTTCCCCGGCGGCAGCGACACAAAGCGGCGCTTGTCGGTATAGTCGCTGAACAGCGGCGTGCGCAGATCATAGCCAAAACTGCTGAGCGGACGCGACGGATCGTTACTGTGAAACAGGCCGAACGCCGAGAGTTTCGTCGGCATCGTATCGCCATCGATCACCCCCTGATGGGCCATGGGCGATGGCACGGCACTGACACCGCCTGCCCCGGCCAGAAGCGCCGCTACGATGGCGGCAAACGACCTCACTTGACCTTTGCCTCCATGCTTTCGGGCAGTTTCACGGGCAGTCGGAAATCGCCCAGCTTGGCTGCATTCTCGGCATTCAGCGTTTCTTGCGCCTTAACCGCCGCGGCGTCGGCAGGCGGGACGGGTTGCGGCTTGGCGGCTGCGACCCCTGCTTTGGGATCGGTCAGACCCAGGCTGAGCGCCGGGACGGCGTCGCCGAACATTATGCCCTCTCCGCTGCCGTCCCACAGAATTGCGGGGATCGCTCCGCCCAAAGCTGCCGCCAGTTCCTTGCCGCCATCCATCGCCGGGGCAAAGCCCGCCTTGCCATGCTGATTGCCAAAGGCGACAACGCCGCGCGGCAGCGGGTCATATTTCGGATCTTCGAACGGATAGCGATAGCCGATGACCATGATGTTCGCGGTGCCATGGTCGGCGATGATATTGTCGAACACTGCAACATTGCGGTTGGCCATGATAAGGACGCCGGTGCCCGTCGGCACACTCGCGACGATATTGCCCTTGGGCGCAAAATTGGGGGTCATATTGTCCGATACGATATTTTCGAACACGCGCACATTACGCCCGCCCATCTGCGGCAAATTGGGCAGGTCGAACACCAAAATGCCGCCGGTATTCTTGGTGGCGATGTTGCCGGTCACGTCGGCGTTATAGCTATTCTCAATCTCGATCCCGGCGACATTTTCGGTTGCAATCGAATCGCGCACGATGATGTTGTTGGACTGGCCGACGTAGATACCTGCGTCGGACGCGCCGCGGACATAGACACTGTCAACCAGCACATCGGTCGATTCAACCGGATAGATGCCATATGCGCCGTTGCTCTCCTTTGCCCCGGCGGTCCACTCAACGCGCAATTGGAAATAGACGATCCGGTCCGCGCCCTTCGACTTGATCCCGTCGCCCTTTGTGTTGATGACCGCAAAATCGCGCAGCAGCACATCGTCGCTGGTGACCAGCAAGCCCTCGCCCGCGCCCATCTGGCCAGTAAAATCCAGCACCGATCCCGTGTCGCTCGCCCCGGCCCCGCGCACCGTGACGCCCGGCACATCCAGCGACAGGCCATCGGTCAGCTTGAATATGCCCGCACCCAGTTGCACCGTGTCGCCCGGCTCGGCGACGATCAGCGCCTCTTGCAGTCGGTCCTGCGCACTGTCGCCCGCGGCGACGGGGATGGTCTTGGCGGCGACCGGCGCGGCAACACTCGCCAGCATGACGGCAACAAAAATATGTGGGACTCGCATTTTCTCTCCCCTTCGCAGCAAATGTGCGGCAAATCATCCGCGATGCCAAGCACGCGGTCGTGCGCCAACGAAATAGAGAAGGATGCCCATGCATTACACCCTTGCCGCCGTAGCGGCCGCCCTGCTCGCCACCAGCGCCGCCGCCGCCGCGCCAAACCCGCTCGCCGGGCGCTGGCAGACCGACGATGGTAAGGCGATCATGGAAATCGCCCCCTGTGGCGCGGCGATGTGCGCGAAGATTGCGCGTTTTCTGGTCGCCCAGCCCGCCGGCGGGCGCGCGATACCGAGAATCCGGACCCGTCGCTGCGCAGCCGCCAGTTGCTGGGTATCAACATCCTCACCGCATTGAAGCCCGACGGCAAGGTCTGGACGGGCAAAGGCTATAGCCCTGAAGAAGGTCGCAATTTCAAAGCGACGGTCAGCGTCGCGGGGAATAAATTGTCGCTGAAGGGCTGCGTTGCCGTCTTTTGCCGTACCGTTGGGTGGACGCGGGCGAAGTAACGCCGGTTAAGGTGCATCCCCCAAAATCCAATCCACCCCCGCCGCCGCGTGAATGCGCGTCGTGTCGTAAATGGGCAGGACGTTTGCGTCCGCATCGACAATCATCACCAGCTCGGTGCAGGCGAGCACGATCGCGTCGACTTCCTGCTTGTCAATGTCGGTGATGATGGTGCGAAGCACGCGGCGGGACGCTTCGGTCACTTTGCCCTGCATCAGTTCGTCATAAATGATGTGATCGATGGTGTCCGCGTGCGCGATGTCGGCGGGCGCCAGTGTGACCCCGCCAGCCACCAGCCGCTGTCGATACCAGCGTTCGGCCATCACATTGCGCGTGCCAATGATTGCCGCGGACTTGATGCCGTCGGCGCGCAGTTTCTCCGCTGTCTCGTCGATAATGTTGATCAGCGGCACCGAAATAGCCGCCTGGACGGCATCAGCGACGCGGTACATGCTGTTTGCGCTGATCATGATAGCGCTCGCGCCTGCCGCCTCAAGCCGCCTGGCTGATGTGCTCAGCACTTCCGCCGCATGCGCCCATTGCTCATCGCTGGTGAGCCGCGACAGATCGCAATTGTTCAGACTTTCAATCAGCAGCGGCGCCGAACAATTGGCGCTGACGCGCTTCTGCAACCCGCGATTGATCAGCCGGTAATATTCCTCGGTCGCTGCCCAGCTCATGCCACCGATAAGGCCCAATTTGCGCATAAATCTTTACTCGTCATCCCCGCGCAGGCGGGAAGCCATCTCCCGTCGGTGCGGCATTCACAGCGTATTAGTTGGATCCCCGCCGGCGCGGGGATAACGAAAGCAGACTAATGCCCGCCGCCGTTCAGCGATTTGACGATGTCCTCGCACATCTTCTTGGCATCGGCGAGCAGCATCATCGTCTGGTCCATGTAAAACACATCATTGTCGACCCCGGCATAGCCGACGCCGCCCATGCTGCGTTTAATGAAAAATACGGTCTTGGCCTTGTCTACATCGAACACCGGCATGCCATAGATGGGCGATGACTTGTCGGTTTTGGCCGACGGGTTGACCACATCATTTGCGCCAATGATGAACGCGACATCGGCCTGCGCAAATTCGCTGTTGATGTCTTCCAGCTCGAACACCTCGTCATAGGGTACGTTCGCCTCGGCGAGCAGCACGTTCATATGCCCCGGCATGCGGCCCGCGACCGGATGGATCGCATATTTGACCGATACGCCCTCTTTCTTTAGCGTGTCGGCCATTTCGCGCAGCGCATGCTGGGCTTGCGCCACCGCCATGCCATAGCCGGGGACGATGATCACGCTTTCGGCCTGCTGCATCATATAGGCTGCATCCTCAGCGCTGCCGCGTTTCCACGGGCGCTGTTCCTTGGCCGCCGCGCCTTCGGACGCAACCGCGCCAAAGCCGCCCGCGATAACGCTGATGAAGCTGCGGTTCATCGCCTTGCACATGATATAGGACAGGATCGCGCCCGAGCTGCCCACCAGCGCACCGGTGATGATCATCGCACTGTTCGACAGCGTGAACCCCATCGCCGCCGCCGCCCAACCCGAATAGCTGTTCAGCATCGACACCACCACCGGCATGTCCGCGCCGCCAATGGGGATGATGAGGAGGAAGCCGATGATGAAAGACAGGGCTACAATGGTCCAGAACACCCATGGGCTTTGATCGACGATGAAATAGGCGGTCAGGCCCAGAATCGCTGCCAGCATGCCCAGATTGATTATGTGCCGCAGCGGCAAGATGATCGGCGCACCCGACATCTTTCCCGCCAGTTTCAGGAACGCGATGACTGATCCGCTGAAGGTAATTGCGCCGATGGCCGCGCCCAGCCCCATTTCAACGCGGCTGACTGGATTGATAAAGCCCAGCTTGGCATATTCCACCGGGTCCATGAACTGTTCGGGCTTGGCCAATATGCCGAAAGCAGCAGGGTCAAGGAACGCCGCCGCTGCCACCGCAACCGCAGCCAGCCCGACCAGGCTGTGAAACGCGGCCACCAACTGGGGCATGTCGGTCATGGCGATGCGCCGTGCCGTTACGATGCCGATAACCCCGCCCAAGGTGATTGCGCCCAATATCCACGCCAGCGCGTTGATGTCGGGGCCGACATAGCTGTTCAGCATTGCCGGGTCGGGCGTATACATCGGCATGTGGGTGATCAGCGTGGTCACCACGGCGATGGCCATGCCAGCCATGCCAAAACGGTTCCCGCGCCGCGACGATGCGGGCGAACTCAGCCCGCGCAGGGCCAGGATGAACAGGACGCCGGAAACAAGATAGGCGAGCGTGGCCCAGGCGGGGGGTGCGACATGCTCCATGCCTTACTTGTCCTTTTTTCTTGTACATGGCGAGCATCCGCGCCGTCACCGCGAAACCGCCGAAGATGTTGATGCTGGCCATTACGACCGCCGCCAGCCCCAGCCAAGTCGCGCTCGCCGACCCCGTCGCTCCCGCTGCAATCAGCGCGCCGACGATAATCACCGAAGAAATCGCATTGGTCACCGCCATCAACGGCGTGTGCAGCGCGGGCGTGACGCTCCAGACGACATAATAGCCAACAAAGCAGGCCAATACAAAGATGGAGAGGATTGAGATGAAGTCCATGGTAAACCTCTTAAGGGTCGCAACTGAGAATCACGAAAAAATAGGCCAAAGCCGAAACAGCGAAAAATCCAAAAATCAATATGCCAACCAACAACACCCAACCTGTTGCATTAGCTAGTGCGCTACCAAAATTCTTCTGATTTTGGCGCGCAAACCCAAGCACAATTAGAACTGCTAGGAATGCATAGATTGCATAAGCAATATTCACCTTATCTTAGAACTCCAGCCGGAAATCCATCGCCCACTCCCTGTCAGTTATATCGCGTCGTCATAACCACGCCAAAGACCTGTTCAGGCATGGCTTCGTCGACCTTGACCCGGATCACTTCGGCATCACGCGACACCACGGCAAAGCGCGAACCCAGAATCGTCATATTGATAGGAAATGCGCCGTCCTTGGGCACTTCGTCATAGGTCAAGCTGCCGACATTGTCCTCGGTGCCATATCTTATGCTGAAGGTCGGGACTGACCCCTTACCGATTATGCCCGCACGTCCTTCATAACGCACGCCAACGAAGTATTTTTGCCGGTCGAGTGGCGGGTCCACTTGGGCATAGGCACCGCCCGCCACCGCATCGGGCTTTTTGGGCCGTTTGCGCATGAAATTGGGCAGCCCCGGTATCGCATTGCCCGCGTTAAACGCGCCGTCGAGCCGCCCGTCTTTGTCGCTGTCGATCAGGCAGCGTTGCAAATTGCCCGATCCGAACAACAGGCTGCGCGCGACATTTTGCTTGGGCACGCTGTTAACGCAAAACACCGGCGCGCCGCTGGTGAGCAGCCCGAACAGCTGGTCGCCCGCCTTGGCCAGCACCTTGCCAGATTTGGCGTCGGTCGCATCCTCGCGCAGCTCCACCAGCAATGGCGGTAACAGCCGGTGCTTCAGCACATATTCGCCGTCGCGCACCGCACGCTCGCCCACCTGCGCGGCGTCGGGCTGCACGATCCCATGCGGTTTCGATATAGTCGGGGTTGGCAGGCGGCGTCAGCAACGCACCGCTCAGCAGGGCCAGTCCCGCGACACTCATCCGAGCAACCTCTCATGCACCACCTTGCCGCCCTGTGTCAGGCGGATGGCGGTGCCGATTTCCTCGTCAAGCACGGGCTTGCCCGCCTCCTTGTCCCAGAAAGCCGACAAGAAATTGAACAGGTTGCGCGCGAACAGCGCCGAGGCGTCCGCCGCCAAGCTCGCCGGGATATTCTTCGCCCCGATCACCGATACGCCGTGGATGACGCGCGTTTCGCCTGCCACACTACCGTCAACATTGCCGCCGCTTTCGGCCGCCATATCGACGATCACCGACCCGGCGCGCATCGTCGCCAGCTGCGCGTCCGAAATCAGGCGCGGCGCGGGGCGGCCGGGGATCAGCGCGGTGGTGATGACAATATCCTGTTTGGCGATGTGGCTCGACACCAGTTCCGCCTGTGCCGCCTTATATTCGTCTGACATTTCCGTGGCATAGCCGCCCGCGCCCTCGCCCTCGATGCCCGCGACGCTTTCAACGAAGATCGGTTTGGCCCCCAGCGACTGGATCTGTTCCTTGGTCGCGCTGCGCACGTCGGTGGCGCTAACCTGCGCGCCCAGCCGCCGCGCGGTCGCAATGGCTTGCAACCCCGCAACGCCAACGCCCCATGACAAAGGCTTTGGCGGCATTGACCGTGCCCGCCGCGGTCATCATCATCGGAAAGCCGCGGCCATAGGCATTGGCCGCCATCAGCACCGCCTTATAGCCCGCCAGATTGGCCTGCGACGACAAAATATCCATCGACTGCGCGCGCGTGATGCGCGGCATGAATTCCATCGCCAGCGCCTCGATTCCCAAAGCAGCATAGGCATCGACGCGAGCGCGCTCACCAAAGGGGTTCAATCCGGCGGCGAGCCATGCCCCGTTGGCCATAGCCGATAGCGACTTTGGATCGGGCCCTTGCACGCCAAGAATGATGTCCGCACCCTTCAGCGTCGCATCGCGCGTGCCTACGCTGGCCCCGGCCGCCGTATAGTCGGCATCGGCAACCGATGCGGCCAAGCCCGCTCCTGCCTCAACCGCGACTTCGGCCCCCAGACCAATGAATTTCTTGACAGTTTCGGGCGTAGCCGCGACGCGTGTTTCGCCGTCTGCTGCTTCCTTGAGAACGGCGATCCGGGTCATGTGCGCTCCAATCAGGCGATCAGGAGGACGACGAGCACCGTGATCGCCGCAGTCGCGATGATCCCAAATTTGGTCCAAGAAATGAAAGCGCTATAGGTTTTTTCGGCTGACTTCATGTCCTGCTCGGCCATGGCCGCTCTCCCCTGATATTGCATGGCCCGGCCAATGCATGGATGAAATGCGCCCGGAATCGGACCTCAGATACGGTCTTAGCCATGGTCCGGGGCTTGCTCAACCCCCGCTATGCACTGGATCACAGCGCTATCGCTTAATCCCGCCTTTACTCCTTTCCATTACCAATATGGGACACAAGCGTCGGAACAACTCCGTCGCACGGAAATTTTGCAAGGGCGCCATGGCAAGCAACCGCGATACACGCACCCTGATGCTGGTCGACAGCGAAACGGCGCAGCAGCGTTTTATCAGCGCACTCGCTTCGCGCGGCGGCTGGCGCACGATTGTGGCTTCCGACACCGACACCGCGCTCGCCAAGCTCGGCACGCAGGAAGGCATGGCGCTCGACGCCGTGCTGGTCGATGAGAATGCGCCGGGCGTGCCGACTGATGAATTTATCACCGAGCTGCGTCGCTGGCGCCCCGGCCTGCCGCTGATCGCCATTACGATGCGCAACAGCGTCGCCACCGCCATTTCCGCCATGCGCGCAGGCGCAAGCGACTTTGTGCAAAAACCTATTGCGCCCGACCGGTTGCTTGGGGCGCTCGATCAGTTGATGGGCAACACCACGGCCGAGCTACGCCCGCTGACCGAGAAACTGCGCGTTCCGTTGGGGTTGGACGAGATTGTCGGATCAAGCCCCAATTTCCGCAGCGCGCTGGCCATCGCGGCAAAGGCAGCGCGCGCGCGCGTGCCCGTGTTGATCAACGGCAAGTCGGGCACCGGAAAAGAAGTTTTCGCCCGCGCCATCCACGGGGCCAGCCCGCGCGCCAAGGGTCCGCTGGTGCTCGTCGATTGCTCGGTCGTTTCACCCGGTCTGATCGCATCCGGCCTGTTCGGCCATGAACGCAGCGCCTTTCCCGGCGCGTTCGACAAACAATTGGGCCGACTGGTTCAGGCCGACGGCGGGACGATCATCATCGATCACGTCGAATGCATGCCCGCCGAAACGCAGCAGCGGCTAGTCGACTTTATCCGCACCGGCGATGTGCAGAGCATCGGCGGCACCATCAAGCATCGCGTCGATGTCCGGATCATCGCCACCGCTTCGTCGCCGCTCGACAAGCTGATTGCGGCGGGCCATTTCCGCGAGGATCTGTTTTTATGCGCTCGGCGCGGCGCAGCTCACCCTGCCCTGCCTGACCGACCGACGCAGCGACATTGGACCGCTCACCCGGCACCTGCTCACGCGGCTGGGCCAGTTGC
>JAAUPH010000043.1 GCA_012035435.1 Sphingopyxis sp.
ACCGCGCTCGACTGGACCCCGCCGGCCCCGCTCGGCACGCCCGCGCAAATTGGGGCGGGCAAGGCGGTCTATGCGCGCTATTGCACGGTCTGCCACGGCGACAGCGCGGTGGGGAATGGCTTCACCCCTGACCTGCGCATCTCGGCCACGCTGGCCAGCGCCGACAGCTGGAAAACCGTCGTGCTCGACGGCGCGCTCAAGGATCGCGGCATGGTCGGCTTTGCCAATGTCCTGGCACCTACCGACGCCGAAGCGCTGCGCGCCTATGTCATCGAACGGTCGCGCTGGACCAAGGCGAATCTGGCGGCAGAAACGGCGCCCGTGGGACGGTAACTCACCCGCCGCTGCCACTTTTTTAGGCAGGCCGCGCGGCCGCCTGCCCAAAGCAAAGGCATGCCATAATCAGACATCGTCCCCGCCCCCGCGCCTGCCCGCGATTCGGCAATTGGCACGGCTCTTGATTGGTGCGATGGCGATGAAGACCTGTCGAATCGACCGGACCGGACGGGGGCAACCCCCGATCCGGCTTGCGGCGCAAGGCGGCAGCGTTTCCATCCAGAGAGGAACGCAGGCGTGAAAAAAATCGAAGCGATCATCAAACCCTTCAAGCTTGATGAGGTGAAGGAGGCGCTGAACGATGTCGGCGTGTCCGGCATCACCGTCACCGAAGCGAAGGGGTTCGGGAGGCAAAAGGGCCATACCGAACTGTATCGCGGTGCCGAATATGTCGTTGATTTCCTGCCCAAGGTGAAACTTGAGGTGGTGGTCGAGGACAGCATGGCCGAGCGGGTGGTGGAGGCAATTGCCGCCGCCGCGCAAACCGGCCGGATCGGCGACGGCAAGATTTTCGTGATCCCCGTTGAAACCGCGCTGCGCATCCGCACCGGCGAACGCGACGGCGACGCGCTCTGATATCAAGCAACCCCAAGCAACTATAGCAATCCGTTACGCAGCAAAGGACGATAGCATCATGGCAACCAGCCCCAAAGACATCATCAAGCGCATCAAGGACAATGAAATTGAGTGGGTCGATCTGCGCTTCACCGACCCCAAGGGCAAATGGCAGCATCTGACGATGTGCGCCGGCGTGATCGACGAAGACGCACTGGAAGATGGCCTGATGTTCGACGGTTCGTCGATCGCCGGATGGAAGGCGATTAACGAAAGCGACATGATCCTGAAGCCTGACCTCGATGCCGTCTATGACGACCCCTTCTCGGCCACACCGATGATCGTTATTTTCTGTGACATCCTCGAACCGGCGACCGGCGAGGGCTATACCCGCGACCCGCGCACCACGGCGAAGCGCGCCGAGGCCTATCTGGGTTCGACCAAGATCGGCGACACCGTCTATGTCGGTCCGGAGGCCGAATTTTTCATGTTCGACGACGTCCGTTTCGAAACCGGATATAACAAGTCGGGCTTTGAAATCGACGATATCGAACTGCCGACGAACACCGGTCGTGCGTATGAAAGCGGCAACCTCGCCCACCGTCCACGCGCCAAGGGCGGCTATTTCCCCGTCGCCCCCGTCGACAGCGCCGTCGACATCCGCGCCGAGATGGTCTCGACCATGCTCGAAATGGGCCTGCCCTGTGACAAGCATCACCATGAAGTCGCTGCGGCGCAGCACGAGCTGGGCCTGACCTTTGGCACGTTGACGCAAACCGCTGACCGCATGCAGATCTATAAGTATGTCGTGCATCAGGTCGCGCATGCCTATGGCAAAACCGCGACCTTCATGCCCAAGCCGATCAAGGACGACAACGGGTCGGCATGCATACCCATATCTCGATTTGGGAAAAGGGTCAGCCGCTGTTTGCGGGCAATGGCTATGCGGGCCTGTCCGACATGTGCCTCTATTTCATCGGCGGCGTGATCAAGCATGCCAAGGCGCTCAATGCCTTCACCAACCCAACGACCAACAGCTATAAGCGGCTGGTCCCGGGTTTCGAAGCGCCGGTGCTGCTGGCCTATTCGTCGCGCAACCGTTCGGCGAGCTGCCGCATCCCTTATGGTGCGGGCGCAAAGGCGAAGCGCGTCGAGTTCCGTTTCCCCGATGCGATGGCCAACCCTTATCTGTGCTATGCGGCGCTGCTGATGGCGGGCCTCGACGGCATTCAGAACAAAATCCATCCTGGCGACGCGATGGACAAGAATCTGTACGATCTGCCGCCCGAAGAGCTGAAGGAAGTGCCCACCGTGTGCGGTTCGCTTCGCGAAGCTCTCAACAGCCTGTCGGACGATCACGACTTTCTGCTCAAGGGCGACGTGTTCACCAAGGACCAGATCGAGGCCTATATCGAACTCAAGTGGGAAGAGGTTTTCGCTTGGGAAATGGCGCCAAGCCCGGTCGAATTCGACATGTATTACAGCATGTAAGCCAACCGGCTCTGCAAAATGGAAAAGCCCGGGAGCGATCCCGGGCTTTTTTTTGCGAGGCAGCGGCCGGAGCCTGGGCCCAGTCAACAAGAAACGCCAGAGCAAAAAACCGGGCCTATTGCTCAGTGGCGTTGCCGCCCCCGCCGCGCCTAAGCGGCAGGGGCGGAGCAGAGATCAATCAAACAAATCTTCCAGCGTCATCTTGGCACCAACGTAGAAGTACCGGCCGATACCCGAGATTGGATAGTTGAAGTCCGCAAAATCGGGCTTTTGGTCGGTGAGATTGTTCACGCCGGCATAGATGTTAAACTTGTCGTTTATGTCATAGCTGACGCGGATGTTATGATCCCACAGTTCCTTGACCTTGAAGAATTTGGGATCCGCCAGATCGGGGTTGGCGACCAGTTGTGCCGGTTCAAACCGGCGCGTACTGCTCTGATACACCAGCGTGTAGTTGAGGTTGAACCCATCGAGCTTCCAGTTGACCGACGCATTGCCGCGCCATTTCGGGTTAAACTGCTGAAGCCGATCATCTTCGATATCCGCGCCAATCGACGGCGTGAAATTATAGCTGTCAAGGTAGCTGCCGACGAGGGCAAGATCGATGCGGCCGCTATTGTCCGTTTCGATTGCATAGCGCGCACCAAAATCGACGCCGGAGGTTTGGAGAACGGCTACGTTCTGCGGGCCTGAGATAAAGCCGATCCGCTGGAGCGGATCATTGCTATCGCCTAGCACGAAACCGCGGCTGTTCCCCGGCGCATTCGAACGGAAGATATTCGGGCAGAAGGCATTGTCGAGCGTCGGCTGGTCAACGCACAGCTCGGCAATTTCCGTCGCCGTTGCGGTGTTGACCGCATCCTTGATCCGGATGTTGTAATAGTCGACGGTGAGCGACAAGCCCGGCACGAAGCTCGGCTGGATCACCACGCCTGCGGTCCAGGCCTTTGACGTTTCCTCGGTCAAATTCACATTCCCGCCGGTCAGACCGCGCCGCGAGGCTGTATTGACCGCATCGGTCGATGGGCTGAATGCCGCGATCTGTGCAGGCGTCAGACCAAGCCCGGTGAGCAGCGCCGTACAGTTGGCCCGGCGGAAGGACGTGCCGTCGTTGATGCGCGATACATCGCAGGGGTCGGTCACAAACGCAAAGGCGCCGCCCAGCGGGTCGAACAATTCGGCGATGTTCGGCGCACGCACCGACTTAGAGTAGGAACCACGGAAACGCACATCACGAATCGGCGACCACACGCCGCTAAGGTTCCAGGTCGTGGTCTTTCCGACGGTAGAATAATCCGACAAGCGGACCGCCGCGGATACCGAAAGCAGTTCAAAGAAGGGACGCTCCGACAGGATGGGCGCATTCAATTCGGCGAACACTTCCTTGACGTCATATTTGCCGCCGCTGATCGGTTGCGACGAAAAGTCGCGTAGCGAGCCGTCGATGATCAACTGATCCGGCGTATTGCGTGCCGTTTCACGGCGATATTCGGCGCCAAGCGCAAAACCAAGCGATCCGCCGGGCAGTTCAAACAGCGAATCAAAGTCGCCAGCAATGGAGCCGCTGACAACCTGCTGCGTGATCTTGAACCGGTTGGTGTTGTCGGCCAGCACAAAGTCCAGCGCTTCCTGGCTGGCAACGCCTTCGCCAAAGAAATCGAGCGGGCGGCACGGGCTGTTTGCGCCCGGCGTGAAGGTCGATGCCGCCTCGCCAAAGTTCGAAGGGTTGATGGGGTCGTTCGGGAACAAGGTTGAACGGCACACAATCCGCCCCGTCGCCGGATCGCGCACCGCATCGAGCGCAGCAAAATACCGGTCGCCGATCAGATTGGATGTCTGGGTGTTGCTGGCCGACGTACGGCCATAGACATAGGACAAGTCGTAGCGTGCGTTTTCGCTGATGTCGCCATCTGCACCGATCACACCCCGCCAGGTTTCGCGGGCGTTCGTTTCCCCGCGAATGCCAAGATCAAAGTTATCACGCGTCAGCAACGCGCCATCGGGCGCAGCGCCGGGCCCAAAGCGATCGATCAGAAACGCATTGTCCGATTCAATGAACGTAAAGAAGTCAAAGCTGGGCTGGCCGACCGAAAAAGCGGTCGTGCGAGCGAATTTGCCTTCCGCATAAAGCCGGAACGCAGGCGAAAATTCGAAGCTCGTCAACGCATTGACAACGTGCCGGCGGGTCGCAGGTGCGATGTCGCCAAAATAGCCTGCGGTAGGCGTGTTCGAGCCGCCGATGGCGCGGCCACCAGCGCTGCGCAGGACATGCCGCGATCATAGGGCCGACCACTGCCGGTGAAATCGGGAATGCCATCCAAATCCAAGTCGATCGCGCCATCGCGCGAGCTGTCCGCCCAGGTCAGGTTGTTATAGAGGATGCGGTCGAATACCGCCGGGTTGTCGGGGAAATCCGTGACGTCCCGGAACAGGCCGAAATTGCGGGCCGGATCGCCCGAAAAGCTGCGGTCAAAGCTGCTCAGTCGAGCGCTGTTGTTATATTCGTAGGACAGCGCAATATTGCCGCGGTCGTCGGCAAAATTCGTGCCCGCAGTGATTGAGGCAAACTGGTTGCCGGCATCGCCCTGTTCGGAAACGCCAATCTGGCCCCGCGCACGCAGTCCCTGAAAATCACGCCGGAGCACGAAATTGACCACACCTGACACGGCGTCGGCACCGTAAACCGCAGACACGCCGCCGGTCAGCACATCGACATTGGCGATGAGGTCCTGAGGGATAGCATTAATGTCCACCGCTGACGAATTGGTGGTGCCCGCGACGTGACGTTTGCCGTTGACAAGAACCAGCGTCCGCTTGGTCGCAAGATTGCGCAGGTCGAGCAGGTTGACGCCCGTTTCCCCGAACAATGCGTCGCGCCCGCCGGAAAGCGATGTACCGATCGACGCCGACAACGCCGGATTGCGCAGCAGAATGTCGCTGATGTTGGTCTGTCCGCTCTGCTCGATCGTTTCAGCGGTGATTGCGACCACCGGGTTGGCATTTTCAATCTCGGGCCGCGCGATGCGCGAACCGGTGATCACGATCTCATCTCCTTCTGCGGTCGCTTCCTCGGCGGGCGCGACCTGGGCAAAAGCGGCCGTGCTGAAGAACGCCACAGCCATTACAGAGGCGCTCGCAGCCAGCGACAGGCGGTTGTTAATACGAAGCATGGTGTTAATCCTTGGCCTTTGATGAGATATGCAGCGTTTCAAAGACGCCAAAATCAAGGCAGTCCACTGCATTTCGCTCAATCGATGGCGGTTTTCTGGGTTTGTGACGGAATTGCAACAGTTGCTGGCTGCTGGATACACATATTGCTGCTCAGCTTCTAGTCTCCATTACCATTGGTACGGCGGAGCGGTCGATCCGCGTCTTCGCCCAACCTCTACCATGTAAAGCTCTGGGTCCGCTTGACACGCGCACGGTCCGGCGCAACGGAAGCGAAATGCAACATGATCTCTCCGGCCAGCTCATCACCCTCTTTGGCGGGGGTGGTTTTATCGGGCGTTACGCGGCGCAGCAACTGCTGGCCAAAGGTGCGCGACTGCGGGTGGTACAGCGCCGCCCGGAAGCGGCGGCCTTTCTGAAACCGCTTGGCAATCTGGGGCAGACGCAATTTGCCGCTGTCGATATCCGCAATGCCGCATCGGTGGCGCGCGCCATTGCGGGCAGCGATGCTGTCGTCAATCTGGTCGGCGCTTTTGCCGATATGGACGCCGTACAGCATCAGGGCGCAGCGCACATCGCTCAGGCCGCCCAAAGCGCGGGCGTAACACGGCTGGTCCATGTGTCGGCGATTGGCGCCGATGTCGATAGCCCCGCGACCTATGGCCGCAGCAAAGGGCTGGGCGAACAAGCCGTGCGCGCCGCCGTGCCCAACGCCACTATCCTGCGCCCGTCGACTGTATTCGGGCGCGAGGATCAGTTTATCAACCGCTTTGCCGCGATGATCCGGCTGGCACCTGTCGTCCCGCTGGTGGCTCCGGCGGCGAAGTTTCAGCCGGTCTATGTCGGCGACTTCGCAAGCGCAATTGCAGCGGCGCTGGGCAGTTCCAACGCGGCAGGCCAGACCTATGAGTTGGGCGGACCGCAGACATTATCGATGGAAGACCTGTTCCGGTGGATAGCGCGCACTATTGGCCGCAACCCACTGTTCCTGCCGCTGCCCGATGCCGCGGCTTCGGCCATGGCCCGGGCCACCGGGTGGCTGCCCGGCGCGCCGCTGACCTGGGATCAATGGTTGATGCTGCAAAAGGACACGGTGGTAGCGCCGGGGGCAGCAACGCTCGCCGACCTTGATATTATCGCAACCGCGCTGGACACTGTCGCGCCCGAATGGCTCGTGACCTTCCGTCGTCATGGCAGATTTGCGATGCGAAACGACCATTAAGGCCGTATCGGCCGTTTTATTGTTCGATAGTTGCGCAGTTTCGATCGTCTATTCGAGCATGGTCGAATTTTAGGACAGCATAGCTGACGCAACATGCCTTTTCTGCGTGACAGTCGGCACTTTGCGCGGCAGCGGAGATCCCGAGAGGGAGTTTGCCGATGGCCACCGAGCGTATGCTGCAATTTGTCAGGCACGAACAGTCCTACCCCGACAAGCGTGACGCTGCCACGCGGGCACAGGATTTCCGGGAGATTGCCGACCGCTATGCCGATGCGGAGGCCGATGAACAGGCTGCGCGCTGCTCGCAATGCGGTGTCCCCTATTGCTCGGTTCATTGCCCACTGCAGAATCATATCCCCGACTGGCTGCGCCTGACCGCCGAGGGGCGGCTGCGTGAGGCCTATGAGCTATCGAACGCGACGTCGACCATGCCCGAGATTTGCGGCCGTATCTGTCCGCAGGACCGGCTGTGTGAGGGAAACTGCGTCATCGAATTTTCCGGCCATGGCGCGGTCACCATCGGGTCGGTCGAAAAATATATCACCGACACCGCGTGGGAAGAGGGCTGGGTCGAACCGCTGGTGCCGGGCCGCCCGAGCGGTCAGTCGGTTGGCGTCATCGGCGCTGGCCCTGCCGGTCTGACCGCCGCGGAATATCTGCGCGTCGCAGGGCATGAGGTGCATGTTTATGACCGCCACGACCGCGCTGGCGGGCTGCTTACTTATGGGATTCCCGGTTTCAAGCTGGAAAAAGAGATCGTCATGCGCCGGGTTGAGCGGCTGGCGGCGGGCGGCATCCATTTCCATGCCGGATTTGAGGTTGGCCGCGACGCGACATTGTCAGACCTGCGCCAGCGCCACGATGCTGTCTTGATCGCCACTGGCGTGTACAAGGCGCGCGTGATTGCCGCCCCCGGCGTGGCGCTGTCCGGCGTGGTCGAGGCGCTCGACTACCTCATTGCATCGAACCGCAAGGGCTTTGGTGATGCCGTGCCCGATTATGACAGCGGCGCACTGAACGCAGAGGGCAAGCATGTCGTTGTCATCGGCGGCGGCGATACCGCGATGGACTGCGTCCGCACCGCCGTGCGCCAAGGCGCTGCGTCGGTCAAATGCCTGTACCGCCGCGATCGGGTCAATATGCCGGGATCGCAGCGCGAAGTGGCCAATGCCGAGGAAGAAGGCGTCGAATTCGTCTGGCTGTCCGCCCCTGCCGCGATGCTGGGCGACGACAAGGTGACGGGCGTGCTGGCCAATGGCATTCGCCTAGGTGCCCCCGACGTCAGCGGCCGCCGCGCGCCCGAAGTCGACCCGGAGTGCAGCTTCAGCATGGATGCCGATCTGGTCATCAAGGCGCTGGGCTTCGACGCGGAGGATTTGCCACAGCTGTTCGGTGACCCCGCGCTTGGCGTCACCCGCTGGGGCACGCTGCGCGTCGATCACAAAAGCATGATGACCAGCCTTGACGGTGTCTTTGCCGCAGGAGACATTGTCCGCGGGGCCAGTCTGGTCGTCTGGGGCATCCGCGATGGTCGCGATGTCAGCGAGATGATGCAGCGTTGGTTGAAGGCGCGCGCCGCAAACGCCCGCGCCGCTGCCTGAACCGGGCCGGGAGGACAACATGATGTTCAAATTAATACTGAAATCGGCCGCTGCCCCGCTGGCGCTCATCGCGCTCACCGCGGCGCCGGTTCAAGCCGCGCCCATCACGCCAATGACGATGCTCGCCAATCCGGCCATGGGCGGCAAGGACGCGGCGGGCAGCGAAGCCGCTATCATGGAGATGTTCGCCAAGCTGTTCGACACCGGCAACAAGACGCCGATCGACCCGGCGCAATTGGCGCTGGGTCAGACCACGGCGAGCAAGCTGCTGCCTGACGGCGCCTATGGCCGCATGATGGAGCAGATGATGGGCCAGTTCATCAAGCCGATATTGGCGCTGGACGGCGGCCTGAGCGCGACACAGATTTCGCTGAAAACAGGTATCGACGATGAGGCCGCCGAAAAGCTGACCGAAGACCAGCGGAGCGCCGTGGAGGCTATCCTCGACCCCAATCGCCAAGCCCGCAACGAAGGAATGATAAACGTCCTCAATCCGCTGATGATGGAGGCTGGCAAAGCGCTCGAAGGCCCGATGCGCGAAGGCATCGCCCGCGCTTATGCCCGCAAATTCAGCGCAGCGCAGCTGAACGAGGTCAATGCATTTTTCGCGACCCCAGCTGGCGCCGCCTTTGCCGCCGAAAGCTTTGCGATTCAGGGCGATCCCGAAGTCCTGTCGGCAACGTTTCAGGCCATGCCGGTGATGCTGGCCAAGTTCATGGGCAGCGGGCAGGACCTGGAAGCCAAGATGCAAGCACTGCCGCAAGAGCGCAAAATTGCCGAACTGAATCTCACCGAGTTGCAGCAGCTAGCAGGGTTGCTGGGGACCACAGCGGACGCGCTTAAAGCCTATGGCACGGAGACCGTCGAAACTGCGCTGGCTATCGACGAAGCGGCTGGCGCTGCCGAAGCAGCAGGCGACGCGGCGGAGGCGGCTGCTGCCGAAGCAGCAGCCACCACTGCGGGTGACGGAACCGAACCCTGGTTCGACCGCGCCAATTGGGATGCCGCAGACCGCGCCAAGGTTGAAGCGTTTGAGCGGCAAGCCGGCGACGTTATTGGCCAACAGATTGAGGCCGAGGACGCCGCCGTCGAACGCGCCCGCAAGCGGTTGCACGCCAAGGATGGCACAACCGGCTGAGCCTTCACGCCGAGATCGAATCGAGGAGAGCGACGATGAAAACCCTGTTCGCCCGCTATGCGCTCATGCTGGCAGTGCTTACATCATTTGCGCCGTTCGGCACCCCAGCGTGGGCGCAAGAGGTATCGCAAGCGGCTCCGAGTCCTGCCGCAAAAGAATTCGGTGCCATTTATGTGCCCATCGACCTTACAGTCGAGGCATCGGTCATCGGGTTCAAAAAATCATTTGAACTGACGGTTCGCGACAATCCGGGAATAGCGCAGCTCGAAAAATCAAAGCCGGGCGTCATTGCAGCCGCGAGCGCCGCGGGACAAAAGGCGGTGAGCAATGTCTTGCGCCGCACGGTGCCCGATATTCAGAAGAAGCTGGCGGCATTTGGCGCAGCCTCCTTTACCGAAGCGGAGCTGTCGGAGATCAACGCCTACTACAGCACGGACGCGGGGGCACGGATACAGCGCCTCGTGGCGGAAAACGTTAACGTGTCGGCGCTGGTCGAAAATATGAAGCGCACTGGGAATATCCCCGACCTTAGCGGGAAGGATCTGATTGACTCGGTTGATAGCAAAGTCGTCACCAAGATCAGCGACGACGATTTGCTTGGACTAATGAAGTTCAACACAACAGTCGGCGGGCGAAAGCTGAGCATGCTTGCCGTGCCACTTGCCGATTTGGTAGCGACCGAGATGAACCAGGCCGTCAACGCGTCGATGCCAGAGATTCAGCAGGCGGTATTCGCCGCAATATCCGCCCATATGGGTAAAACGCCGCGCAAAGCCGCCCCCTGATTCGAGCCTCTGGGATACCATCATGCACTCTCTATCACCCTCCCCCGCCCACGCCCGGCTTGCTGCCGAGGGCATGTATCACCCCGATCTGGAATCGGATGCCTGCGGCGTAGGGCTAGTCGCGGCGACCGATGGCAAGGCATCGCGGCGCGTGGTCGAGGCGGCGATCGATGCGACTGAAAGCCGTGTGGCACCGCGGCGCGGTCGACGCCGATGGCAAAACCGGCGACGGCGCTGGGCTGCATGTCGATCTGCCCGTCCGCTTCTTCGACGATGCCATCGCGGTGTCGGGGCATAAGGTGCTGCCGGGTCAGCTCGCGGTCGGCATGATGTTCCTGCCGCGCACCGACCTGGGCGCGCAAGAGGCCTGCCGGACAATTGTCGAGGCCGAGGTGATCGAGGCGGGATACACCATCTATGGCTGGCGGCAGGTGCCGGTAAACGTCGCCGTGATCGGCGACAAGGCGCAGCGCACCCGGCCCGAGATTGAGCAGATCATGATCGCTGGCCCGCTCGCCGATCAACAATCACCTGAGGAATTTGAAAAACAGCTTTACCTCGTCCGCCGCCGCATCGAGAAAAAGGTGATCGCGGCGCAAATCGCGGACTTTTACGCGTGCAGCCTGTCGTGCCGCTCAATCATCTACAAGGGCCTGTTTCTGGCCGAGAGCCTGTCGGACTTTTATCCCGACCTCACTGACAAGCGCTTTGAAAGCCGCGTCGCGATTTTCCATCAGCGCTATTCGACAAATACTTTTCCGCAATGGTGGCTCGCCCAGCCCTTCCGCTGCCTTGCGCACAATGGTGAGGTGAACACGGTTCGCGGCAACAAGAATTGGATGAAAAGCCACGAGATCAAGATGGCAAGCCTCGCGTTCGGCGAGCATAGCGAGGATATTAAGCCCGTCATCCCGGCGGGAGCGTCAGACACTGCTGCGCTCGACGCGGTGTTTGAAACCCTGTGCCGGGCGGGCCGCGATGCGCCGACGGCGAAGCTGATATTGGTGCCCGAGGCATGGGGCAGCGACCCCGATATGCCGCAGGCGCACCGCGACATGTACAGCTTCCTCGCCTCGGTCATGGAACCGTGGGACGGACCCGCTGCGCTTGCCATGACCGATGGCCGCTGGGCGGTTGCGGGGATGGACCGCAACGCGCTGCGCCCGCTGCGCTACACGCTGACCAACGACAAATTGCTGGTCGTCGGATCGGAGAGCGGTATGGTCCTGATCCCCGAGGCGAGCGTCCGCAAGAAAGGCCGCCTCGGCCCTGGTCAGATGATCGCAGTCGATCTGGCCAGCGGCAAGGTGCTGGAGGATCGCGCGGTCAAGGATTTGATCGCGGGAGCGCAGGATTATGCTGCGGCGGTCAAGGGGTTCCGCACCATGGCCGATCTGCCGCGCGCAGGCCGTTCAACGCTGCCCCTGTTCGACCGGCCCGAACTGCTGCGGCGGCAAGTCGCGGCGGGGCTGACGCTCGAAGACATGGAACTGATCCTCTCGCCCATGGCGGAGGATGGCAAGGAGGCCATCGGCTCGATGGGCGACGACACGCCGCTCGCGGTGATTTCGGATAAGCCGCGCCATGTCGCGCAATTTTTCCGCCAGAATTTCAGCCAGGTCACAAATCCGCCCATCGACAGCTTGCGCGAACGGCATGTGATGAGCCTGAAAACGCGCTTCTCCAACTTGGGCAATATCCTCGATCAACAGGGGCAGAGCGCACATGTGCTCGTCATCGATTCCCCCGTACTGATCGGCGATGATTGGGACCGGCTGCGCGCCTATTTCGGCGACAGCGTCGCCAGCATCGATTGCACCTTCGCGACCGGCGGCGATGCCAGCACATTGCGCGAGGCCATCGCGCGCATCCGCAGCGAAGCCGAAGCCGCTGTCCGCGCCGGGCGCAGCGAACTGTTCCTGT
>JAAUPH010000044.1 GCA_012035435.1 Sphingopyxis sp.
CCCCCACGCCCGCGTGCATGTGGGCGACGCGGCTTTGAAGGGCCAGGTCGGTTGCGAGGCCTGCCACGGGCCAGGCAGCAAACACATCGCGGCCGGCGGCGGACTTGGCCGGTTCATCGTCAATCCCGGCAAGGATCCCGCCGCGTGCCTGCAATGCCATGTGGACATCCACGCCGACTTCCAGATGCCCGTGCGTCACCCGGTGCCCGAGGCCGCATCGAACTGCGTCCAGTGCCATGACCCGCACGGGTTCGATATCCTGAAACCCGCCGGGGGCCTGGCGATGGCGCGGCTGAACGAGACCTGCTCCAACTGTCACCGGGACCAGTCGCGGCCCTTCGTCTTCGAACACCAGGCGCTGCGCGGTGTCGCCAGCGATCGTGACGCTGCGCTTCTCGGGATCGTTGTCCGGCGCGCGGACCGCCTCGACGACCTCTCCCCAGACGCTTCGCGACCAGCTCGCCGCGCTCCGCAACCGACGCCGTGAACTTCGACGATATTCGGAGGTCGAGCGCGCCCGCGCCGGCAAGAACATGCCGTGCCCGGAGTGCCGGCACCTCCTCAGGATCCCCGTCCCCGACGAGAAGAAGCAGAAGGACTGGCGCACCCTCGCCAAAGGGCCGACGCTGGCGCTGGGGGCTATGCGGCGCGTCGCACGGGCCGGGCTGAACCAAGATTTTGCAACGACGCTGGATGCCGAAGCGGGCGGCCAGTTCATCGCCGGGAACAGCGCAGACTCGATCGAAGGCGTGATGGCGTTCCTGCAAAAGCGGGCGGCGAACTTTTCGGGGAAATAATCCCCCGGTTCGCCCCCCAGACCGTCCGTCCTGAGCTTGTCGAAGGGCAGACGGCGTATGGTGTCGCCGATTGCCGCTACTCCGCGTCCGCCATCACTTTCTTATAGATGCTCTGCTTGGGATATCCGCACACCCGCTCCACCATCTGCTCGAAAAATTCGAGCGGGAGCGTATCATAGTCGGGGTCGAACGCGGGCTGGTCGTATTTTTCGCAAAATTCGATGCACGCGGCCGAATGGGGATGGTCCTTAAACTGGTCGCGCATGTTGCGGTCCAAGCCAATGTAATGAAAGAAATAATGACCCTGAAAAATGCTGTGATGCTGGACGATCCAGAGATTTTCCTCCGATAGGAAGGGTTTGAGGATCGCGGCCGCCACATCGGGATGATTAAACGCGCCCAGCGTGTCGCCAATGTCGTGGAGCAGAGCCATCACGACATATTCCTCGTCGCGGCCATCGCGATGCGCGCGGGTCGCGGTTTGCAGGCAGTGGGTCAGCCGATCGACCGGAAAGCCGCCATGATCGCCGCTGAGCAGTTTCAGATGGTCCATGATACGCTTGCCATTTCGCGGCGCGAACTGCTTCTGCTCGGCGGCGATGATGTTCCAGTCTTCCTGCGTGCCCTCGGTCATGGCGCGGAATTTGGCGCGCGGGTGGGTCATGTCATTCATGCTGGCTCTCCCATCAATCCGGTTTGCTCATCACGCCATAGCGTATGGCTTCGTCGATGGTCAGGCAACGACGCGTGGATTTGTCTGGCCCCGAACCTGCGACAGCCTTTTGCCGGTACATGATGTCTGTCAGCAATTTGCGCGAAACGCCCATGCGGATCAAGAAATCATTGTCTTCGCTAGCCAGCTGCGCGGCATCCTGTTCGATCTGACCGATTAATTCGGTGGTGGCATCGGTGCCCATCGCCACGCTCATATCGATGCTGTCGCGATCACCCGTGTTGGTGAACATGTGGACGATAAATTCGCCGCCGGGATCGATGGTGCGTTTGCGTCCGCCCATGAACACAAAATTACACGAACTGTAACAGGCCCAGCCCGACGGGATCCGCGTTTCGACGTCCAGCGTTTCGCGCAGCAGTCGACCCGCAGCATTGCCAGCCCGCGCATCCCCACCGGGGGAGCTCAGCCAGACCTGTGCCGGGTCGGGGTGTTTCGCCAGAAATGCTTCGAGCCGCGCGGCAACCCCGGCATCGATCCGCCCCTCGCCCGCGATGATCAGCCTGCCACCCATCTTGAACGCCCGAAATTCCATCTTAGGCTTTAGCGACCATCCGGGCAATTTGGGGCAGGTAGGATTAACGGGATCGCGCGGCGATGCGGCACTCAGCGCAAGCAGCGCCATGACCGCGACGGCAATGCGCTGCTGCCGCATCATGCCTCAGCCAGAACATAGCGCTTTTGGCCGGGTTCCTTGCACATGCGCTTTTCGACCCGGGTCTCCTCCCCCTCGACAATGACAAAGTCGGTCACGTTCATACAGCGCCGCCCGCCCGCTTCGTCGTTGCGCGCAACGACCGTTGATGATCCGCTGACATTCTCGCGCGTTTCGCTGGTCCAGGCCGATGTCGACCCAACCTTTTCGCCGCGGGTCGCGACTTCGGTTGCGGCGGCGGCCTGCACCTGTTCGGCGGGATCAAGTTTGCAGGCGATGGCGTTGGTCAGCGAATCCGATACCTCGGCAATCGGCACAAAGCTGTACACGCCCGCTTTGCTCGCCGCATCGCCAAGCGTGTCGCGAATGACCCCGCCCAGGATGCTGCGTCCGGCGCGGCTGCCTCTCTTGCCCTTGGGACATCCGCCCTTGTCATCCTCGGCCTGCTTGCCCTTGGCCGCGGCTTGCGGCACGCGGCGGAGCAGCCCGCCAAGCTGAGCCTGCACTGGCGCTGCAGCCAGGCCGAGCACGGCAAAGCATGCCAGAAAGGATCCCGATCGAAGCGAAACCTGCATTGTCGCCCCCAAAGTTGCTGACGACAACGCTATACTGCCGCGCCGACGAACGCCATGTGATTTCGATCAACCGAACGCACATTGTCTTGCTGGCAGGTTGAATTTTCGGACGAACCACGCCACAAGACCAAAATGCTGTCGCAAAAGACCCGATATACGATCCGCGCGTTCCAGCATCTGGCCGACCATTATGGCAAGGGTCAGGTCCAGCTGGCTGAAATCGCTGCCGCGCAAAATATTCCGCCCAAATTTCTGACGGTCATCCTGTCGGAAATGGGCCGGGAAGGTTTGGTGATGTCGCAGCGTGGGCGCGACGGCGGGTATCAACTGGCGCTGTCCCCCATCGATATCAGCTATGGCGACCTTGTCCGCCTGACGCGCGGTTCGATCGCGCTTGTTCCCTGCGCTAGCCGCAATGCTCATGAGACCTGCAAAACTGCTTGCCTGAGAGCGAATGCCGCCTGCGCAGTGTGATGCTGAAAGTGCGCGACGATACCGCAGCGATATTGGACAGGATTACGCTGGCGGACTCGGTCGAGCTGGAACCGCTGTTTGCGGATGCGGCGGAGTAAGCTGGCATGATGTAGCGCTGGGCGCTGTGCCGTCTGCCGCAGCTTCGCCTCAGCATTTTTTCCTACAATCGTCCCTGGACGATTCTTAAACGGGAAAATGGTGGAGCCTAGCGGAGTCGAACCGCTGGCCTCTACAATGCCATTGTAGCGCTCTCCAGCTGAGCTAAGGCCCCACATCTTCGCGTCCGGACTGGTTTTCCCCGGAGCAGGAGCGGCCCTTTAGTCAGGCCGCAGCGTGCTGGCAAGGGGCGAATTGACGCTTCCGCCAATTTTTCGCCCGCTTTGCCAGCAGTGCTTGTCCATCAATGTTCGACGTCATTCTCGTCGGACGTTTCCACGCCCAGATCGTCGTCCCCGCCCAGATCAACGTCATTGTCGGGCGAGTCCGCGTTTTCATCGACGTCGACGTCGATATCCAGATCGTCAGCAGCCAGATCGGTGTCGGCGACAACCCCCGGCTTGACGGCTTCTTCAAACGGCATCGGCTGCTTTGACTTCAGCACCGATTCCGGCAACCACGCATAGCCGCAATTGATGCAGCTGATCGGATCATCCTTGGTCAGATCATAGAATCGCGTCGCACATTTTGGGCAGCTGCGCTTGGTGCCCCATTCAGCCTTAATCATAAGAGCCTCTTAATCCTTGAAAACGGACGGATTTTAGCGGAAGGTTGCGGGGAACCGCGACGGCCCCACCGGCAAATCGGCGTGCGCCTTGCCAGATTGTTATCGCGCTGTCAAAAGCCGCGCCGACCATGACCGCACTCGCCCCTGCCCGCCCCCTGTCCTTCGCTGCCGCGGGCCCGCTGCGCGGCACGATCACCGTGCCGGGCGACAAGAGCATTTCGCACCGGTCGCTGATGCTGGGCGCGCTGGCGGTCGGGGAAACGCGTATTTCGGGGCTGCTTGAGGGGCATGATGTGCTCGCGACGGCTGCAGCCATGACGGCGATGGGCGCGACCATCGAGCGGCACGATCACGACTGGTCGGTGCACGGCGTCGGGGTCGGCGGGCTGCTGCAACCGCGCGGCGCGCTCGACATGGGCAATAGCGGGACGTCGACACGGCTGTTGATGGGACTGGTTGCGAGCCACCCGATCACCGCGACCTTCATTGGCGATGCCAGCCTGTCGGGCCGCCCGATGGGGCGCGTAATCGATCCGCTCAGCCTGATGGGTGCGGATATCAGCGCATCGCCCGGGGGCCGCTTGCCGTTGATGGTGCGCGGGCTGTGTCCGGCGGTGCCGCTGTCCTATACGCTGCCCGTCGCGTCGGCGCAGGTGAAGTCGGCGGTGCTGCTCGCAGGCTCAACGCACCCGGCATTACCGAGGTGATCGAGCCGGTGCCAACGCGCGACCATAGCGAACGGATGCTGCGCGGGTTCGGGGCCGATCTGACGGTCGAAATCGCGCCCGATGGGACGCGCCATATCCGCCTGATGGGCGAGGCTGAACTGCGCCCGCAGACGATTATCGTTCCGGGCGATCCTTCATCGGCCGCCTTCTTCATCGTGGCTGCGTTGATCGTGCCGGGGTCCGACGTGACCATCACCAATGTCGGCATCAACCCGACGCGCGCGGGGCTGATCGGCGTGTTGCAGGCGATGGGCGGCGATATCAACCTGCTCCACCCGCGCGAAGTCGGCGGCGAACCGGTCGCGGATGTGCATGTCCGTCATAGCAATTTGAAAGGGATAGAGGTCGATCCTGCCGTCGTGCCGAGTATGGTCGACGAATTTCCGATCCTGTTCATTGCCGCCGCGCTCGCCGAGGGGCGCACCTTTGCCTCAGGACTTGAAGAATTGCGCGTCAAAGAGAGCGACCGTCTGCGCGTGATGGCCGAAGGGCTGACCGCGATCGGCGCGCGGGTGGTGGAGGCCGACGACGGCCTTATCATCACCGGCACCGGCGGCGAACCGCTCAGCGGCGGGTCAACCATCGCCGGTCACCTCGACCACCGCATCTGCATGAGCTTTGCGGTGGCGGGGCTGGTGAGCAAAGCGCCGGTCGAGATCGATGACATGGCCCCGGTGGGCACGAGCTTTCCGGGGTTTGAGCGGTTGCTGGCGGGGCTGAGAGGCGCGGCATGATCATAGCCGTCGACGGCCCGACGGCTTCGGGCAAGGGCACGATTGCCAAGGCGCTGGCGGCGCATTTTGGGGTGCCGCATCTTGATACCGGGCTTCTGTATCGTGCGGTGGGGTTACAGACAGCGCGCAGTGGCGGCGATCCCGATTATGAGGCGGACGCCCTAGCGGCTTGCGCTTTTCCCGACGCTTTGCTCGACGATCCTGAACTCCGGCTGGAAAGCACCGGCGGGCTGGCCAGCCGGGTTTCGGTGCATCCGCTGCTGCGCGCCGCCTTGCTTGAACGGCAGCGGGCGTTCGCCAATCAGCCCGGCGGCGCGGTGCTCGACGGGCGCGACATTGGCACCGTGATCGCACCACACGCCGATGCCAAGCTGTTTGTCGTTGCCAGCGCAGAGGCGCGGGCGCGGCGGCGACAGATGGAACTGACAGTGCGGGGAGTGAACGCCGATCTCGCCATCCTCACCGCCGATATCGCTGCGCGCGATGCCCGTGACGCGGGGCGCAGCGCAGCACCGCTGATGCGGGCGGCGGATGCAGACTTGCTTGATACGAGCGATCTCACTATAGACGACGCCGTCCAACGGGCGTTTGCGCTGGTTGAGGCACGGTTGAGCCGCCGCTCCATGTGAGTGTCGGGCGTGATGGGATGTACCCATCGCGCCTCTTTTGCTTTGTCCGTCCCTTGCCGCCGCACCTGCCCTGCGGATGCTGCGGCCTGCATCCGGCGACCGTGGCATGTCGGCCAAAAGACCAGCGGAACCAACCGCTTGGCCGGAACAAATATTGAAGGACACTCCAACCATGGCCACTAAGGCTTTTCCGACGCGCGACGATTTTGCCGCGATGCTCGATGAATCGCTGGGTGGTGCCGACGGCGGCTTTGAAGGCCGCGTTGTTAAGGGCACCGTTACCGCGATTGACAATGATCATGCTGTTATCGACATTGGCCTGAAGAGCGAGGGCCGCGTGCCGCTTCGCGAATTCGCCATGCCGGGACAGAAAGCCGAACTGAATGTCGGCGACGAAGTCGAAGTTTATGTCGACCGCGTCGAAAACGCCAATGGCGAAACGATGCTGTCGCGCGACCGCGCCCGCCGCGAAGCCGCCTGGGATCGTCTGGAGCAGGAATTCCTGAAGGAAGTCCGCGTCGACGGCGTTATCTTTGGCCGCGTCAAGGGCGGCTTCACCGTCGACCTCGGCGGCGCTGTGGCCTTCCTGCCCGGCAGCCAGGTCGATATCCGCCCGGTGCGCGACGTTGGCCCGCTGATGGACCTGCCGCAGCCGTTCCAGATTCTGAAGATGGATCGCCGCCGCGGCAATATCGTCGTATCGCGCCGCGCCATCCTGGAAGAAACGCGCGCCGAACAGCGCAGCGGCCTGATCCAGAACCTGGCCGAAGGTCAGATCATCGAAGGCGCTGTCAAGAACATCACCGATTATGGTGCGTTCGTGGACCTGGGCGGCATCGACGGCCTGCTCCATGTCACCGACATGAGCTATAAGCGCGTCAACCACCCCAGCGAAGTCATCAACATTGGTGACACCGTGCGCGTCCAGATCGTCCGCATCAACCGCGAAACCCAGCGCATCAGCCTGGGCATGAAGCAACTGGAATCGGATCCATGGGACGGCGTTGCCGCGAAATATCCGATCGGCGCCAAGCTGTCAGGGACGATCACCAACATAACCGATTATGGCGCGTTCGTTGAACTGGAAGCCGGCATCGAAGGCCTGGTCCATGTCAGCGAAATGTCGTGGGTTAAAAAGAACGTCCACCCCGGCAAGATCGTTTCGACCAGCCAGGAAGTCGATGTCATCGTTCTGGAAGTCGACAGCGACAAGCGCCGCATTTCGCTGGGCCTGAAACAGGCTCAGTCGAACCCATGGGGCGCCTTTGCCGACGAGCATCCGGTGGGCACCGTGGTCGAAGGCGAAGTCAAGAATGCGACCGAGTTCGGCCTGTTCATCGGCCTGCCCGGTGACGTCGATGGCATGGTTCACATGTCGGACATCGCGTGGGGCATCACCGGCGAAGAAGCGTTGCACCTTCACCGCAAGGGCGAGGCCGTTCAGGTTATCGTGCTGGACGTCGACGTCGAGAAGGAACGCATCAGCCTGGGCATGAAGCAGCTTGAAAAGGGTGCTCCCACCGCCGCTGGCACCGCAGCCGTTGGTTCGATCAAAAAGAATGACGTTGTCACGGTCACCGTGCTTGAAGTCCGCGACAACGGCCTGGAAGTTCAGGCTGGCGACGATGGCGCGACAGGCTTCATCAAGCGCGCCGATCTTGGCCGCGACCGCGACGAGCAGCGCGCCGAGCGCTATCAGGTCGGGCAGAAGTTCGACGCGATGGTGACGGGTTTTGATCGTTCGAAAAAGCCGACCTTCTCGGTCAAGGCGATGCAGATCGCCGAAGAGAAGCAGGCCGTGGCGCAATATGGCTCGTCTGACTCAGGCGCGTCGTTGGGCGACATTCTTGGCGAGGCGTTGAAGGCTCGCAAGGATAGCTAAGCTGTTTGTGTCTCTTTGGTGACACATCCGAATGGGCCCGCCGGATTCGCGTCCGGCGGGCTTTTTCGACCCATTGTCCGTGATTACAGTTGAAAATGAGCCAATTGCTGTTACGCTAAGCCGATCGCGAGACACGCAAAAGCGAGCCGTGATCGGGCCGGGTCAATTGAAACACTAAGGCAGCGCGTTGTTCTTTGTGGATGTCGCGCAGAGGGGTTGCGCATGATCCGTTCAGAATTAGTCCAAAAATCGCATCCGAGAACAATGATTTGCGGCTCGATGAAGTTGAACAAATTGTCGATCTGTTTTTCGATGCGATCATCAAACAGCTGGCGAACGGGGGCCGTGTCGAGCTGAGGGGCTTTGGAGCCTTTTCCACGCGCGCCCGCGAATCGCGCACCGGGCGCAATCCGCGCACCGGCGAAGCGGTGGCAGTGACAGCCAAGCGCGTTCCCTATTTCAAACCCGGCAAAGAAATACGCGAGCGACTGAACCGTTAGCTTTTCAGCCGGTATCCGGTCCGAAACATCCAGAATATAATGCCCAGGCATAGTGCCAGGAACATTGCAATCGCGCCCATGCTGACGGCGATAGACACATCGCCGACCCCGAAGAATGTCCAGCGAAAGCCGCTGATCAGATACACGACGGGGTTGAACAGCGTCACCGTCTGCCAAGCCGGGGGCAGCATATCGAGCGAGTAAAAGGCCCCACCAAGAAAGGTGAGCGGGTAGATGACAAGCAGCGGGATAATCTGCAGCTGTTCAAAACTCTGCGCCCAAATACCGATAATGAAACCGAACAGGCAAAAGGTGATTGCCAGCAAGATCAGGAACGCGACCATCAGCAGCGGATAGACCACCGTCACATCAACAAAGAGATGCGCGGTGGCTAAGATAATTGCACCGATGATAACCGATTTTGTTGCCGCGGCGCCGACATAGGCAATCAGCAATTCGAGCGGCGACATCGGGGCCGACAGCATTTCGTAAATCGTGCCCGACCATTTGGGCATATAAATGCCGAAACTGGCGTTGCTCATGCTTTCGGTGAACATGGTCAGCATCATCAGGCCCGGCACGATGAACGCGCCATAGGGAACGCCGTCCACCTCAGTCATACGGCCGCCGATCGCCGATCCGAATACGACGAAGTAAAGCGCAGTGGTGATGACGGGCAGCGCGAGGCTGGTCCAGACCGTCCGGCCAAAGCGCGCCAGTTCAAAGCGGTAGATGGCCCATATGCCGGGGAAATTCATCGTCATGCCGCCCGCTCCTGCGCCGAAGCGTCCTGGTGCACGAGGCCCACAAAGATGTCTTCGAGCGAGCTTTGGCGTGTGTGCAAATCCTTGAACGCCATGCCGATGTCACTCATCGCGCGGAGCAGCGATGGGACGCCGGTGGCCTCGGCATGACTGTCAAATTCATACACCAGCGCATGCCCCTCGTCGGTCAGCGTCAGCGCCCAGCGGTCGAGCTCCTTGGGAACAGCCGCGACCGGGTCGACGAGATTGAGCGTCAACGTCCGCCGCCCGAGTTTGCGCAGCAACGCATGTTTTTCTTCAACCAGAATTAGCTTGCCCTTGCTGATCACGCCGACCCGGTCGGCCATTTCTTCGGCCTCCTCGATATAATGGGTGGTGAGGATGACAGTGACACCGCGTTCGCGCAGGCCGCGGACCATGGCCCACATGTCGCGGCGCAGCTCGACATCGACGCCGGCGGTGGGTTCGTCGAGGAACAGGATTTCGGGTTCATGGCTGAGCGCCTTGGCGATCATCACCCGGCGTTTCATCCCGCCAGACAATTCCTTGATCTGCGAATTGCGTTTGTCCCACAGCGACAGATCGCGCAGCAATTGTTCGATAAAGGCGGGATTGCGAGGCTTGCCGAACAGGCCGCGCGAAAAGCTGACCGTCGCGAGCACAGTTTCAAACGCATCGGTGTGCAACTCCTGCGGCACCAGCCCAATCATGCCGCGCGCGGCGCGATAATTGCGGGCATGATCGTGTCCGCCGACCAAGATGGTGCCGCTGCTCGCCGTGACGATTCCGCACACGATGCTGATCAGCGTCGTCTTGCCCGCGCCATTCGGCCCCAGCAGCGCGAAAATCTCGCCGCGCGCGATGCTCAGACTCACCTCGTGCAGTGCGACATGGCCGCTCTTGTAGGTTTTGCTGAGGTTGGAAATTTCAAGGACGCTGGACATCCTCCTGTCCTACCCCAGCCGACCGCGCGCGCAAAGCGGCAAAGACCGCTTGACCTGCCCCCCGCCATAGGCTTTTCGAAATGCCGGTGTGCGGACGTGGCGGAACCGGTAGACGCAGCAGACTTAAAATCGCCTTTTGCCTATTTTTCTAAGCCAAAAACCCAGCAAAACCAACGGTTTGAGCAAGGTCGAGACTCCAAAAAAGACTTACACATGTCTTACACAGTTTGGAGTTTTCAAAGTGCCAACCGAGAGCCATGTTTTGATGGATGGTGCGCTTCACGTTTACAAGCGTGAGAACAGTCGATTCTGGCAGTGCGCGACCTACCTCGGTAGCCGCAATCACCGGCAGACCACGAAGGAAGAGGGCCTCGCCGCCGCCAAAGATTTCGCCCGCGACTGGTATATGGAACGGTGCGTCGAGGATCGCCAGCGCCGACGCGGTGGCGTGTCATTACTCAACAACCCTGTTCAGTCTCCCATTGCCGAACCCGGCTTACCCTTCGACGGTCGCCGTCGCCGAGCGGCGACCGGCCCGAGCTTCTCCGACGCTGCTAAGGCGTTCACCGATGAGTTCGAGGTCATCACGCTCGGCGAGCGCAATGCAGACTACGTCGAGTCGAAATCCGAAATCATCCGCCTTCACCTGACGCCGTTCTTTGGCGATACCCCGATTCAAGAAATTACGGCCGGCAAAGTCCAAGAGTATCGGGTTCACCGCCAGACGTCGCGCATTGACCCCAAAACCGGCAAGCCCAAGAAGCCTGCTCGCTCCACTTTGCACCACGAGATTGTCGCCCTGCGGCAGATTTTAAAGACTGCCAACCGCAAAGGCTGGATCGCAGCGATCCCCGATATGTCTGCGCCCTACAAGACGTCCGGAAAGCTCGAACATCGCGCATGGTTTTCGCCCGAAGAATATAAGATGCTTTATGAAGCAACGCGCGAGCGGACGAAAAACCCGCCAAAGCCGCGCTGGCGTGAGGTGTGCGAGAATTTTCACGACTATGTTCTGTTCATGGGCAACACCGGGCTTCGCCCCGATGAGTCCGCACGACTTGAATTGCGTGACGTCAAGATCGTGAACGACGAGTCGACGGGCGATCGCATCCTTGAGATCGAGGTGCGCGGCAAGCGCGGGGTCGGCTTTTGCAAGTCGATGCCCGGCGCGATCCTACCTTTCGAGCGCATTTCCAAGCGCAAAGGACTCAAGCCAACCGAAAAGATTTTCGGGAAGACGCCTCGCGACTTAATGAATACGCTGCTCGACGAACTGAACCTGAAGTTCGACCGCGATGGTCATGTCCGCACCTGCTACAGCCTGCGGCATACTTACATCTGCCTTCGTTTGCTCGAAGGAGCCGACATCTATCAGGTCGCCAAGAATTGTCGCACTAGCGTCGAGATGATCGAGAAACATTACGCCCGCCATTTGATGAACACTATTGACGCTTCAGCCGTAAATGTTCGCAAGGCAAGGCCAAAGTCATTGAAAAAATCAACATCGCGCGACGATGCCTGACCATTATCTCACTTGGCTAAGATTCATTGCCCCTCTATAGGCGGCCTTGGAAATGCGGACGTGGCGAAATCGGTAGACGCAACGGACTTAGACCAATCTTGAGTGCTCGCGGGGAAACCCGCGATGCAGAACTGCTCAAATTCGGGGAAACCTTTGAACTGGCAATCCCGAGCCAAGCCGCAGCGCGAAAGCCCTACGGAAGGTGTAGAGACTAGACGGGCAGCACCTAACCCACGGCTTGCCGTGGCACGGTGAAGGGATAGTCCAGACTCCAAACGCACGCTCCCAATTCGAGGGTGGCGGGCGGCGGCGAAAGCCGT
>JAAUPH010000045.1 GCA_012035435.1 Sphingopyxis sp.
ACAGGAGAATTGTATGAAACGATTGCTGCCCGCAATGTTCTCAGCGTCGGTGTGCGCCGCGCTGAGTCTATTCACCGCCTGCTCCCCTGAAACACCCAGCACGACGGAAAACAAACCAACAGCAACGCCGACGGCCGCGGCCGAAGCGCCGCCCCGATCTCCTCCCAGGCGCTCGATCTTGCTTTTCTCCACCGCATAGGCCTCGCTTCCTTTGCGGAGCGTGGCGATCGGCGAGTCGCACAATATCTCGTCCGGCAACAACAGACCGTTGGTGATGCCCGCGCGGGCGTGCCCCAGGGAGATGTCGATGATCTCGCAACGGCGCTCGAGCGCGGCGCTCTCGCCGAAGAAGAAATCCTCCATGTGCTTCGCAACGAGGGCCTGCGCCTCCTTCTGCCACGGCATGATCCGGTACTCGTTGAGGATCATCTTCTGGCGGTCTTCCCAGAGCTTCCAGGCTTGTGCCGACACCTGTTCAAAGATGCGCTGGCCGATTTCACCGGGCCACGGTGCGGCGTCGAGTCCGGGGGCGGGCCCGGCCGCCGGAGCGCGGCGATCATTGTGTTCTTCGCGGTGTGCTCGGTGGAGATGAACTCGAAGACCTTGGTGCGGTAGCCGGCCCATTCCAGCAGGAGCGCGCGCAGGGCGTCGGTCGCGAACTCGGCCTGGCGTTCCTGGAAAATTCCGTGGCGCAGCGGCTCGGCCAGCCGCAAGGCGATGCCGCCGCCTGGGGAGAGCAGATCTGCCGCGAACTTGCGGCACAAGGCGCACTGAGACTCGAAGGTGATCGCGTGCTCGACGCGTGACCGGCCCTGGTTGACTTGAAGGTCCGGCCCGTCGCACACCCGTGCAGCCTGTCAGTCGGGCCGGGCCGCGGGTCGCAGCGGCAAGACAAGGGGGCGGCCTGCACGGCTAGAGTGCGCCGCATGTCTGCCGTTGCATCCGCCACCGCCAAGCCCACCTGGGGGCAGCGCTTCGCACCGCTGGTGCGCGCCTTCCACGGCTATGCGGCGTGGCTGGTGTCGATCAGCTGGAAGCGCTTCCTGGTGCTCGCGCTGCTGCTGCCGTTGCTCGCGCTGTCGCTCGCTGTGCTGTGGCTGTTCGACCGCTTTGTCATTCCTCGTTTGCCGGGTTTGGCGAAATGGCTCGGACAGGACGGCGACTGGGAATACGCGTAAATGATGGCTGACGCTCGCGGGCGCTCATTGCACCCGCTCCCGTCGCTCTTCGCATATCAGGACAAGCACCCCAAAGTCCTCGCGCTCGCCAAGCCGGTCGGCGATGCTCTGGACACAAGCCAGCGGCAAGCCATTTTCATGCGCCACATGACGCAGATAATCGTCGCGGCACTCCGCCCCGCAAGCGCGGTATTGCAATAACAAATCGGTCATATCCCAACCCTTCTTTCGGCTGAAAGCCGCATCGCTCTGCGACCTGCGGCTCTGCCTTCCGGCGAGGATGGGAGGGGGAGGGAAAACCGGAATCGACGCCCTGGCGCGGGCCAGCGGGCGCGCAGCGACCGCCACACGGGGGCGTCTATTCCGGTTTGGGAACGAGAGGGCGAAGCCCTTGGCGCTCCCACTCAACAAGCAAACGGAGGCAGTCAGCCTCCCTCAGCCGCAACGCGGCAAACACGGCACCCTTGCACGGCGCGACGCCAGCCGGACGCCTGCGCGCGGGACAGTGGGCCAGCGGGCGTCCGACCAGTCGAGAGGCAAGAGTGCCAGCGGGTCAGCGCGAAAACTTCGCGCCCTCAGGAGCGCAAAGCGCGGGACAGAGCGCGTCCTTAGACCCTCCCGCTCATTTTTCCCCGCTCCCGATCGTCACCCGAATGGGCCGGGACTACAGGCCCGGTCCGCGCCAGCGGATAGAGCGGGTCGCCCAATGGGCAGCGCAAGTTGAAGCCTTTGCTCACGCCTCGCAAACCAATTGCCGCCTTAAAATGGTGGTCAGCCATTACGCGGCGCGCAGGCTGTGCATATGCCCAAAACCTCCAGGCGCACGACATGCTGACGAAAGCATTTTTGCCGTGTCATCTTCTTCACAGCTTCACGTAGCTCATCTGCCTGTAGGTGATCGACAAGCTTGCACTTAAGGCAGACCAGAATAATTCCCGTAGCGCAGCGTGCCGTCACAAATCCATTCTGCGAAACCAATCGGCGGACAATCCCGCGATCCCGCAAGTTCTCAAGCACGCGATAAACCGAATTGGCCGCGATCCGCCGTCCGAGCCTTTGCGAGAGATTTGCAGCCAATCTATAGGCTTTGATCACGCCGTGATCAACCTCGACCTCAGCAAGTACATGCGGTTCCAGAGGTAGTTTGGTCGTCATCCAGGCGATTGGCGCTTGCCATGCAACTTATGAATTCTTAGGGGCATGATATAGCATGTCATGATTGAAATGAGGTATCAGTGCGTTTTCCAGATGACAAGCGGCTTCCCGTCACTGTGCTTTCCGGCTTTCTGGGCGCGGGCAAGACAACCCTGCTCAACCACATCTTGTCGAACCGCGAGGGCAAGCGGGTTGCGGTGATCGTCAACGATATGTCGGAGGTTAATATCGACGCTGACCTTGTCCGCGGCGGTGACGCGGCGCTGTCGCGGTCGGAGGAGACTTTGGTCGAAATGACCAATGGCTGCATCTGCTGCACCCTGCGCGATGACCTTCTTAAAGAAGTGCGCAAACTGTCCGAAGAAGGCCGGTTCGATTATCTGGTGATCGAAAGCACCGGGGTGTCTGAGCCCTTGCCCGTGGCCGCAACCTTTTCGTTCCGTGATGAGGAAGGCGAAAGCCTTGGCGATGTGTCGCGGCTCGATTGCATGGTGACCGTTGTTGATGCCGTCAATCTGATGAACGACTATTCGAGCTCGGACTTCCTTGCCGACCGCGGCGAGACGGCGGGCGAAGGCGATGACCGTCAGCTGGTGAGCCTGCTGGTCGAACAGATCGAGTTTGCCGATGTCGTGATCGTTAACAAGGCGAGCGCAGTCAGTGCCGAACAGTTGGCCGTGGTCAAACAGGTTGTGGCCTCGTTAAACGCCGATGCCAAGATTATCGAAGCCGATTATGGCAAGGTCGCGCTCGATACTATTCTCAACACCGGCCTGTTCGACGATGAAAAGGCCGAGACGCATCCGCTCTGGGCCAAAGAGCTTTATGGCTATGCCGATCACCGCCCCGAGACTGAAGAAGTATGGGGTTGAGGAGCGTTTGTCTACCGCGCACGGCGGCCCTTCCATCCGGCGATGTTTTACCGCTTTCTGACCGGAGCCGGTTTGGACCAGGTCATTCGTGCCAAGGGGCATTTCTGGCTGGCCACGCGGACCGATTTTCTGGGTGAGCTGGCGATTGCAGGCAGCCAGAAGATTACCTCGCGCATGGGCCGCTGGTGGGCGGCGGTGCCGAAAAACCGTTGGCCTGAAGATGGCAGCTTTGAAGAGCATGTCCTCAAACATTGGGACCCCATCTGGGGCGACCGGCGGCAGGAACTGGTGTTCATCGGTATCGGCATGGATCAGGCGCAGATTACCGCCGCGCTCGATGCGTGTCTGGTCAAGGGCGATGCCTTTACGGCCCGTGAAACGCCGGCCACGCTGGAAGTATTGGATAGCAGGACCATCAGAGAGCAAGGGATCAACACAGTGGTTGATACGGTTCGCAGCGCAGCAGGGGTCACGTCCGCGGATACAGCGGCGCACACACCCTTTACCATGCGTGGCTTCCAGATGGCGCAAGTCAGTGTCACGCATAATGGCATCAACCTTGGCTCCACGGATTTTACCGGGATGAACCTGGGGACCTTTAACTTTGACCGCGTCGAATTTCTGAAAGGCCCGTCCTCGCTGGTATCTGGACAAGGCGCAGTCGGCGGAACGGTCAATTTTGTCACAAAGGCCCCGCATAGTGGCCCGATCCGCAGCGAAGTGTTGCTTGGCGCGGATCATCGCGGGTCATTGCGCGCAGGTTTTGGGATCGGGGGCAGCATCAGCCCTGATGTCGATTTTCGCGTGGATGTGAGCCGCTTTGACGAGCAAAGTTTTATCACCGACAGCGACGTCCAATATGTCCATCTATCGGGAGGTTTTGATTATCGGCCCTCTTCAAATCTCAAACTTTTTGTCGCAGCCGAATATCGCGACCTGTCAGGCGAAAGCTATCAAGGAACGCCGATTGTCCCGATCGCCTTCAGTGGACAAAATGCGACTGGCTCTATCGTTCGCGGGACGTTGATCTCGTCTTTCAATGGAACCAACCTGGGTCCAGTCACTGTCGATCGCAGGACGCTCGATACGAATTACAATGTAATCGACGATAGCAAACGCATCAATGAAACATGGGTCAGGGCCGGATTTGAATGGTCCCCTGCAAATTCTGTTAAAATACGCAACATGTTCTTCTTTTACGATGCGCGCCGTCGCTGGTTCAACAACGAAGTCATCGCGTTCAACGCTGCAACCAATCTGGTGGATCGGGAACGGTTTTTTGTTCAGCACGACCATCGCCAAATCGGAAATAATCTCGATCTGACATGGGAGACGAAGCTTGGTGGTATGGAGAACCGTCTCGTGGCTTCGCTTGAATATTATGATATGGACTTTGTTCGTCCGGGCGCTGCAAATTTTCCAGGCGACAGCGTCTCGCTGGTCAACCCGGTTCGCGGCACATACGGGTTGCTGACAACAGCGCTTCAGACGGCCAAAATCGAAAGTGTGGCCTTTAATCTGGAAGACCGGTTAGAGGTCTCGCCAAATTTCGCAATCGTCGGTGGCATACGCTACAATAATTTCGACGTCGAGCGGACGGCCTTTACCTCCGCAGGCGTTTTAAGGGCGGGTTTCCCGCTTTCGAAAAGCTGGAATCCGGTGACTGGCCGCATTGGCTTTACCTGGGACGCTGTGCCCGGCGTTACCCTTTATGGACAATATGCCACAGCAAGCGACGTCGCGGTCGGAAGCTATTTCTTACTTAGCCCGACGCAGAGACTGGAGCTTTCGAAAGGGAAAAGCTTTGAAGGTGGGGTAAAGGCAAGCTTTTGGGATGGCCGCAGTCAAGCCACCGTTTCACTATATGATATCGAACGTAGCAACGTCTATTCAGCAGCAGCCAACCAGCGGTTGAACTTTGCGGGGACGCTGAATTCGCAAGGTGTCGAAGTCACCACAGAATTGCGTCCGGCGAAGGGAATCAAGCTCTGGGGCAACGCCGCCTATAACCGCGCAAGATATGAAAATTATATCATCACTGGTGTGGCAGACTTTTCTGGGAACACGCCGCCCAACATTCCAACGTGGGTCATCAATGGTGGCGCATCTTACCGCTTTGACAATTCCTCCTTTCCGTTGGAAGTCGGGGCAGCGGCAACCCATGTCAGTGACCGGTTTACGACGGACGAAAACACAGTCACCATGCCAGCCTATACCCTCTTAGACCTTTACGCGTCTTTGGACATACCTACAAAATTCGCAACGGAAGCACATCCTTTGCGGCTCACCTTCCGTGTCAAGAACGTGGGTAACCGCCGCTATGCTGCCTATGGCGATCCATTTTATCCGGATCAGATTTTCCTGGGCGCTCCAAGAACTTTTGAGGCCAGTCTCACCATGGGTTTTTGACCGGTTGCCGCGATAGGGTTTGATGCGGGACGGTGGACATCGACCGAGGATGGCTCTCTCTATGGCACCCATAGAGAGAGCCAATTTGAGGAAAGGCAAAAATTCGTGACCGAGACAACACTGCAAGCTCAAGCCCTCACCAAACGCTTTGGCGACACGCTCGCGCTCGATGCCCTCGACCTGTCGGTTGGCGCGGGCGAGATTGTCTGTTTGCTTGGGGCCAATGGCGCTGGCAAGACCACGACGATAAACCTGTTCCTGGGTTTTACCGAGCCGACGTCGGGCAGCGCACTTGTGTGCGGCATGGATGTGCAGGCCGATCCGGCAGCGGCGCGTGAGGCGTTGGGCATCGCGGTTAGCGTCAAGACCCTGTTCGACAATCGCTATTTCACCGGTGGCGATTTCCGCTCGGTTTTCTTCGGCGAGGCTCGGCAGGCGCAACTCACGCTAAGCGCCGATTTTTAGGAATTGCATATGAAAACAAAGCTCATCCTCGCAACAGCCAGCCTTGTCATGGCTGTTCCCGCTTATGCGCAGGAGGCTGAGGACGCCGACGGCAAAACCATCGTGGTGACCGCCACGCGTGTCGAGGAGGATCGCGAGAAAGTGCCAGCCTCGATCGCCGTTCAAGATGTGGATGAGCTTCGTCGTAACGGCTTCACTTTCGGAACCGACGAGTATCGCGGCGTCACGGGCGTATTCTTTCGGCGGGGAGAAGGCGATGGCGATGAGTTTCCGTTCGTGTCGTTTCGCGGATCACTGGGCACCGAAGGCTCGCTAAGCCTGATCGATGGAGTGCCAATCGTCGGCCTTTATGAGGAAACGCAGCTCAACGAGATACCATATGACGCGATTGAACGGATCGAGATTGTCAAAGGGCCAGTTTCGGCGCTCTACGGGCGCGGAGCGCTTTATGGCGCAACCAACTATATCACGAAGAGTCCTCGCTCGGATGCCATTTCGGTCGCGCTGACCGGTGGCAGCGATGATTTCTATCGCGGCGAAGTCACCCTGTCGCGTCGGCTGGGAGACAATGGCGGCATCCTGCTCAGCGGTTCCTACGAAGACTATGGCGGCTGGCGCGAACAGGGTGGTCGCAAAATCTGGAATATCTTTGGCAAGGCCGATTTCGATCTTGGCGATAAGACCACGCTGACGGCTTTTGCCAACTACAATGATCGCTTGTCCGAATTGCCGAACGGCATTCCGCTAGACGCGAACGGCGAACTCTTGCCGTTTCAGGGCGGGCGCAGCGGGTTTATCGGCTTTGGCGAACCGTTCAACGACAGCCGCAACGCGATGGGCGGGCTGAAGCTCGAACATCGGGCGACTGACGCGCTGACCCTCACGCTTTCGGCGCAAGCGCGGCGCATCAAGCGCGATGTCTTCCTTAATTTCTTCGATCCCTTCGGAGCCGACCTTTCTCGCAATGTGGTCGGCTATAACGGCTTTCGTGGAGCGACGACACAAAAGGTCGGTTTCCTCGAAGGCACGGTCAATTGGCGCGTCGGCAGCCACAATATCATCGCAGGGATCAGCGGCGAGCGTTCGAAAATCCGCGAGGATATCCGCTGGACAGGTCAGAACGGCTTCACTCCGGAATGCGGTTTCACCTTTTTCCTCGTAGAGGTCGATGCGCGCACCGGCGCAGTCCTCAATCGAAACCATCCCTGTTTCGTGGTCGATAGCCCGCTAACCCAGGACCGCTTCACCAATAGCTTCTGGGGTGCATTCATTCAGGACGAGATCAGCCTTTCGGATCGTTTCGTGCTCACCCTTGGCGGACGCTATGACAGCTTCCGCCGCAAAGCGACTTATTTGCCGATTGCAGGAGTGACAGACGGTGGCGAGCTGACCGGCAAGGCCGATGCGTTTTCGCCTAAGGCAACACTCTCCTATCGGCCCGATTGGGGGCAGATTTACTTTGCCTATGGCCGGGGATTCAACTCCAACTTCGGCGCGACCTTCGAGTGGGACCCGGTGCAATATGCCCGACCCGAAACCCGCCCGACGACCATCGATAGTTATGAAATCGGCGTGAAGGGCCGCGCACTCGACGACGCGCTGCGTTTCGAGGCCGCCATCTACTATACGCGGCAAAAGAACCGGCGGCAAATCATCCCGAACCCAGCCGCAGAAACCGATTTCACCGCGCCGTTCAATCTGGTCACCTTCGGCGATCTGTATGAAGGCAAGGGTGCCGAAGTATCGCTCGACATTCGCCCTCGCGACGGGACCAGTTTTCGCATTGCCTACAGCTATATCGATCCCGAGTGGAAGGATTACGTCCTCCAGACGTTCGCCGGGCCAGTAGATCTGTCAGGGACAACGCCGACGGGCGTGCCCCAGCATATCGTTTACATCCAAGGTGACCAGCGGATCACCAGCTGGCTGACCGCGCGGGCGATTTTCGAATTTTACGACGATTATTTCTACACCGCCGACAATCGCTTCCGCGATGGTGGTCACGAGCTGCTCACACTCGGTGCGCGCATTCAGCCTGAGAGCTGGAACAACGTCTCGCTCGACTTGACCCTGACCAACGCGCTGGGCGAGAAATATGAAAGCTATTTCGGCACGCGTAACCGCCCGACCTACGCCGTCCCTGGCCCTCCTCGGCAATTCCGCGCAACTCTGAAAGCTAATTTCTGATGCGCTGGGCGATCTTGATCCTGGCGGCGATGCTGTCTGCCTGCAACGGGCAAGACGGTGCTACGCCCACCGAGATCAAGACTGGCAAGTCCATTTCGATGGCCCATAGCAAAACCTTCTCTGTCACCGAACGCGACGGTTACAGGATCGTCGATATCGAGGCATCGGTCGTCGCATGGGGCGGCACCGCAGGAGGGCAGCCGCAACGCGCGCGGCTCGTGCTGGTGCCTCGTGAGGCAAAACCGCCCGAACTGACCGGCGAGCTCGCAGGGGCAACACTGATCCGCACGCCCGTCGCGCGCATCGCGGTCAATGATCAGCCGCACGAAGCCATCGTCCGCGCCCTTGGGGTCTCTGACCGACTGGTAGCCGTTGGCGGGCATAGTAGCTATGACGATGGCATTCGCGGGCGCGTCAAACGCGGCGAAGTGCAGCAGGTTGGTTATGGCTGGCACCAGCCGCCCACGCTCGATGCGCTGGTTGCCTCAAAACCCGACGTCTTTCTCGCGCGCATGGCTGATCTGACGCACACCCAGCATTTGCAGCGTGTCCAGGCATTGGGGATTCCGGTCGTGCCAACCTTTATCGATGCCGAACCGCACTATCTGGGCCGCGTCGATTGGGTGCGCCTTGTCGGGATGCTGACGGGAAACGAGCGAGAGGCAGACGCCTTCGTGGCTGAAGTCACGCGTGAGGTGGAGCGGCTCAAGACGCTCTCCGCCGCCCAACCGAAGCGGTCGCTACTATGGGCGTGGTATTTGAGCGGTGGTGATCGATGGTCCGTTACGCAGCGCAATGCCGATGCGGCACTGATCCGCGATGCTAATCTTGAGCTTGTGATGGGGGGCGCAGACGATCCGCGCCTCGACAGTTTCTCGCGGCTATCGACCGAGCAACTTTTACAGGGCGGCACCAAAGCCGATTGCTGGATGATCCGCGACCCGCTCTCCAGTCCCTTCGGGAAGAAGGACGTGCTGGCGAGGTTCAAAGCCTATCGCGAGGGTTGCGTATTCTGGCAGCCGGGTGCCAAGAGCCCGAAATCAGACAGTTGGGAAGTCTGGGAGATGGGCGCGATCCGCCCCGACTGGCTGTTGGCGGATATCATCAAGATCGGCCATCCCGCCCTGCGCGATGGGCGTTGGCGCTACTTCGAACCAGAAAATTGGGAGGGCGCAGGTGGCGGTTCGAGCGCACATTAGCAATGGCCTATTGCTGGCCGCGCTAATCGCGCTCGCCGTCTATGCGCTTTCCTATGGGCAGATCAGCCTGTCGGTCACCGACGCTTTGGCTGCGCTTGCAGGATCGGGCGGCGATCCGCTGGCCGAACAGATTGTCCGCGACATACGATTGCCTCGCGTGGCTGCTGCGATCCTTGCGGGGGCCGCGCTGGGCGTTGGCGGCGTGTTGATGCAGGCACTGCTGCGCAATCCGGTCGCCGATGCCTGGTCGCTCGGTCTTCTTGCAGGCGGACAATTAGGAGTTGCCGTGACTGTGACTGCGGCTGCCTATGCGGGGCCGGCAGCGGTGTCGTTTCTGACCGTGTTTGCGGGGCCAAGCATTACCGTTGCCGCCGCGCTTGGCGTTGCGCTTACGGCTGCCTTCATGCTGACGCTGGGCCGCCGCGTCGGTGCAATCACGCTTCTGGTTATAGGACTGATGATCGGCTTTACCGCGCAAGGTGTCACCAGTGTTCTGCTCCATTTCGCAGCGCGCGCTGGCGGGCGCGTTTACGGCGGCTGGAGCGATGCCAGCTTTGCCGGGGTTGAAGCAGCGAATTTGCCGTGGCTCGCCATTCCTGTCGGCGTTGGGCTCATCGTGGCAGTCGCAACTGCCAAACCGCTGACCTCGCTCCTGCTTGGCGAAACCTATGCCGAAAGTCTCGGTACCCGCGTCGTGGCCCTACGGCGGCTGGCCCTTGCGGCAACCGTATTGCTGGTTGCGCCAGTCATTGCATTTTGCGGGCCGGTGTCTTTCGTCGGATTGATAGCTCCGCATTTCGCCCGGGGTTTGGCAGGAACCGCGCGGATCATGCCGCTATTGTTTCCGGCAGCATTGGGCGGCGCACTGCTTGCGCTGGCAGGTGATGCGGTGGTTCATGCACCTTGGGAGCAGCACTTTCTTCATCTCAACGCCATCCTCGCGATTATCGGCGCGCCGATTGTTATCCTTATCCTCATTTTCTCGCCTGCGATGCGGGGGCAACGCTGATGCTGGTGCTCCACGACCTTGAAGTGGGATATCGCACAGCACGTGGAGCGGTTTTGCAGCCGATTTCGCTCACCGCCGATCCAGGCGCGTTCGTGTGCGTATTGGGCCGCAACGGCGCTGGAAAATCCACCCTGATGCGGACGATTGCGGGGCTGCAAAGCGCCCTTAGCGGCAGTGCGAGCCTCGCGGGTGATGCGATCAGCAGCCTTCCAGCCGCCGAACGCGCGCGGCGGATTGCGGTCGTGTTGACCGAGCGTTCGGCAAGCCCCGGCCTTACTGTAAGCGATGTGGTGCAACTGGGGCGCCAGCCCTTCACCAACTGGCAAGGGCGGCTTGCGAGCAATGACCGCATGCTCGCTGCGGAAGCGCTGGAAACGGCAGGCGCATCGGCTTTTGAAGGTCGCTATTTCGACGATCTGTCCGATGGCGAACGCCAACGCGTGATGATTGCTCGTGCACTTGCCCAAAGTCCGAAGCTGATGGTCCTCGACGAGATCACCGCTTTTCTCGACCTGCCGGGCCGTGTCGAAGTATGGCGCTGCTGCGCGTCATGCGCGAGAAACCGGCACGATCATCCTGCTGTCGAGCCACGATCTCGACCTGTCGCTGCAACTGGCGGACTCGATCTGGCTCCTCGACGGGCTAGGCGGCCTCGCGACCGGGAGCGCCGAAAGCCTGAGCAAAGACGGCGCAATCGGCGCGGCATTCGATACAAACGACGTAATCTTCTCCGCGCAACTGGGGCGGTTCGAATTGACGGAAGGACAACGCAATGGGTGAAACCATTCTCCAAGCCCAAGCCCTCACCAAACGATACGGCGACACACTCGCGCTCGATGCACTCGACCTGTCGGTCGCGGCGGGCGAGATTGTCTGTTTACTCGGGGCCAATGGCGCGGGGAAGACGACGACGATCAACCTGTTCTTGGGTTTTACCGAGCCGACGACGGGCAGCGCACTTGTGTGCGGCATGGATGTGCAAGCCGATCCGGTGGCGGCGCGTGAGGCGTTGGGCTATGTTGCGGAAGTGGTGGCGCTTTATCCGGCGCTGACGGGTGCAGAGAACCTTGCCTTCTTTTGCGAACTGGCAGGACAGCCTGCCGATGCCGCGCGGCGCGATGCGATCCTTGCGCAGTTGCGATTTCCCGATGGCGCGATTGAGCGGCCTGCGGGCACCTATTCGAAAGGGATGCGGCAGAAGCTCGGGCTGGCCATCGCATTGATGAAGAATGCCAAGGCCATCCTGCTCGATGAGCCTTTGTCGGGGCTCGATCCGGCGGCGGCAAACGATCTGGTCACGGTGCTCAAGGAAACGGCGGCGGGCGGGGTCGCACTGCTGGTTTCGACGCATGACATTTTCCGCGCCAAGGAACTGGCGAGCCGCATCGGCATCATGCGCCACGGCGTGCTGGTCGAGACGGTCAACCCGGCCTCGCTGAGCGCAGGCGAGCT
>JAAUPH010000046.1 GCA_012035435.1 Sphingopyxis sp.
ATATATTGAACAACTTGCTCCAAATTCCGAAACATTCAGCACGGCAGGATTCTTTAATGTTGAATTTTATTTTCAACATCATAATACGACTTTGATGACGGATGAGGCCGATACAGCATCCACCACCACGCCATTGTCGACCACCCGGCGCCAGCCCGACTGGCGATCGGGGCGGCTCTCGATGGTCAGCCGAGCAACGCTCGCAATGCTGGGCAAAGCTTCGCCGCGAAAGCCCAATGTGGCGACATTTTCGATCGCCTCGTCCGGCAACTTCGATGTCGCATGCCGCTCCAGCGCCAGTGCGATGTCATCGGGCGTCATGCCGCACCCGTCGTCCTCGACGACGATGCGCGCGATGCCGCCTTCGCTCAGCCGTACCGCGATGCGGGTGGCGCCAGCGTCAATGGCGTTTTCCACAACTTCTTTGAGCGCAGCGGCGGGACGTTCCACAACTTCGCCCGCAGCGATGCGATTCACCAGCGATTCCGGCAAGCGGCGTATTGACATGCGCCCTGCCCTAGCGCAGTCGGCGGCCTAGCGCGACCCACCCGCAAACTTTGACCGCAAATGCCCCTCCAACTGGCGCTAACCCGCCAAAATCGGGCAATTTCGCCGGTCAGCCCGGTTGACGGACCGTCGCACAGCGTCAAACAGCATCCTTCGCGGCACCGATGCCGCTATGCCAGACAGGAAAGCAGAAACAAAAAATGTCATTTTTTTCGCGCTGGTTCAAATTTTCCTCGCAAGATATGGCCATCGACCTGGGCACCGCCAACACCGTTGTGTATGTGCGCGGTCGCGGAATTGTCCTCAACGAACCCTCGGTCGTCGCGGTTGAGACCGTCAACGGCATCAAACGCGTCAAGGCCGTCGGTGACGACGCCAAGCTGATGATGGGCAAGACGCCCGACAGCATAGAGGCGATCCGCCCGCTGCGTGACGGCGTCATCGCCGACATCGATGTGGCAGAACAGATGATCAAGCACTTCATCACCAAGGTGCATGGCGGCAAGCCCAGCGTCATCAGCCATCCCGAAATCGTGATCTGCGTTCCGAGCGGATCGACCAGCGTCGAACGCCGCGCCATCCGTGACGCCGCCAGCAACGCTGGCGCGAGCCAGGTGTGGCTGATCGAAGAACCCATGGCAGCAGCGATTGGCGCCGACATGCCAGTCACCGAGCCGATCGGGTCGATGGTCGTCGATATTGGCGGCGGCACGACCGAAGTTGCGGTCCTCTCGCTGCGCGGCGTAGCCTATTCAACCTCGGTCCGCGCTGGCGGGGACAAGATGGATGAAGCCATCGTTTCCTATGTCCGCCGTCACCATAATCTGCTGATCGGCGAAGCCACCGCCGAGCGGATCAAGAAGGATTTCGGCATCGCCCGCACCCCCGCCGACGGCACCGGCCTGATCATCCAGATCAAGGGCCGCGATCTGGTCAACGGTGTACCCAAGGAGATTTCGATCAATCAGGCGCAGATCGCCGATGCACTGGCCGAACCCATTGGCACCATCATCGAAGGCGTGCGGATCGCGCTGGAAAATACCGCGCCTGAACTGGCCGCCGATATCGTCGATCAGGGCATTGTGCTGACAGGTGGTGGTGCGCTCATCCGCGAACTGGACGACATGCTGCGCGATGCAACCGGCCTGCCGGTCACGGTGGCCGAAGATCCGCTGACCTGTGTCGCCATCGGCACGGGGCGGGCGATGGAGGATCCGGCGTTCCGCGGCGTGCTCCTGCAAGCCTGACGCCCTAGAGGATCCAGCCATGCTCCGCCCGGCTCAGCTCAGACCGGGACAGTCCCGCAAGGCGCAAAATCGTCTTTTCGTTGCCTATGTGGTGGCGATTGTCGGTTCGGTCGCTGCGCTGCTGCTCGCCACTTTGTCCTTCGTCGATCCCGTCGGATTTGCGGCCCTGCGTTCAATCACGCAGGAGTCGGTGACGCCGGTTGCCCGGGTGACGCGGTCGGTCACTGGCACGATTTCGGGCGTCGACGACAGCGTGGCGGCCTATGTGTCGGCGGGCAGCCAGAACCAGCGGCTGCGCAAACAAGTGGCCGAACAACAGCGCGAACTGGTGGCAGCAAGCACATTGGCCGAAGAAAATCGGCAAATGCGCATATTGCTGAAGCTTGCCGAACAGGGCAGCGGCGGCATTGCCAACGGCTATCTGCTGACATCAAATCCGACGAGCAGCCGCCGCCTCGCGATCCTCAGCATCGGGCGGAACCAAGGCGTGCAACCGGGCATGCCGGTGCGCGCGGCCGACGGCCTGATCGGGCGGGTGCTTGACAGCAGCGCAACCACCGCGCGTGTCTTGCTGCTAACCGACAGCGACAATATCGTGCCGCTGCGGCGCGCGAGTGACGGGTTGCCGGCACTGGCCAGTGGCCGCGGCAATGGCCAGCTTGACATCCGCACGCTGAATCTTGCGAACAATCCTTTCAAGGCGGGCGACATATTGGTTACGTCCGGCACCGGCGGCATATACCGGCCCAATATCCCGGTCGCCATTGTGGTGCGCAAGGAAAGCGACGGCGCGACGGCCCGCCCGCTTGCCGACCCGGCCAAGGTTGATATCGTGTCGGTGCTCCCCGCCTATGCCGCTGCGACGACGGAAAGTGAGATCGCGCCATGAGCAGTCTTGCGCCCACGCGCATAGGGGATCCGCCGTCGCAGTTGCGGTTGCAGGCGGTCCCGATCCTGACGGTCATGTTCGCATCGGCCCTGCCGATGATGCTGCCGCTGGTCGCGGCGTCCACCTGGCTTCCGCCGCTAGGCTTGCTGCTGTTCCTCGCCTGGCGCCTGCTCCACCCCAGCCTGTGGCCCGTCTGGATTGGCTTGCCGCTTGGCCTATGGGACGATCTTCTGTCGGGCCAGCCGGTCGGCTCTGCCATGGGTTTGTGGACACTGACCTTGCTCGTCATCGATTTTGTGGATCAACGCACCTATTGGCGCGGTTATTGGCAGGACTGGCTGATCGCCGGGATCGCCGTGGCCGCGATCATCTTTGGCGGGGCGGGCTTTGCGCATCCCGTCGCCAGCCTTGCTGAACTCGGCCGCTTGGTGGATTTGCAGATCATTGTCTCGATCCTGCTGTTTCCCATGATGGTCCGTGTTGCCGCATGGCTGGACTCGATCCGTCTGCTCAGGCGATAACGGCGGTGATGTTTGGCAAGAGTCCCCCGGTAACCGAGGCGTCGCGCGGCTTTACCTTCACCCGCCGGACGATGCTGGTCGGCGGGGCGCAAATTGCGGTGGGCGCCGCGCTCGTCGCACGGATGACCTATATTTCGATCGTCGACAATGAACGCTATGTCCTTGAATCGGAAAGCAACCGCCTCAATCTGACGCTCATCCCGCCGCGGCGCGGCTGGATTGTTGATCGGCGGGGTAAGGCTTTGGCGAACAATCGCGTCAGCCTGCGCATCGACCTCATCCCCGACCGCGTGCAGGATGCCGACAAGCTGGTGCGCGACCTTTCCCAGCTGCTCGCGCTCGACGCCGACACCGTGCAGCGCGTCCGCCGCGACCTCAAGGAATCGGCGGGATATCAGCCGGTCGCGGTCGCCGAAAACCTTGACGAAGCCCGTTTTGCCTCGGTGCTGGTGCGCTTGACGGATCTTCCCGGCGTCGCGCCGGCGCGCGGCTTTGCCCGCAACTATCCGGCGGGCGCGGCGGTCGGCCATTTGATCGGCTATGTCGGCGGGCCGACGGCCGAGGAATATCAAAAGGCGCGCGACCCGCTGTACGTCACGCCGGGCTTCAAGACCGGCAAGGATGGGCTGGAGAAATATTTCGAGCCCTTTCTGCGCGGCAAGCCCGGCGCGCGGCGCGTCGAGGTGACCGCCGGGGGCAAGGTTGTGCGCGAACTGGGCACCCAGCCCGACGTGCAGGGCGAAACGCTTCACCTGGCGATCGACGGCGATCTTCAGGATTATGCCGCGCGCCGCATGGGCCCGCAATCGGGCGCCTGTGTGGTGATCGATTGCCTGAGCGGCGATATCGTGGCTTTTGTCTCCATGCCCTGTTTCGATCCGAACAGCTTTTCGGACGGCATCGGGCAGAAAGAATGGGCCTGGCTCAACGGCGACACCGATTATAAACCGCTGCTCAACAAGGCGACCCGCGGGCTCTATCCGCCCGGCTCGACGCTCAAGCCCATGGCCGCGCTTGCCATTCTGAAGGGCGGCATCGATCCTGCCGAACGCGTCAACTGCCCGGGCGGTTATCGCCTGGGCAACCGGGTGTTCCGCTGCCTTGGCCGCCACGGCCCCGTCGATATGCCGACCGCGATCGAGAAGAGCTGTAACACCTATTTCTATGCCATGGCCCACCGTTTGGGCTATGATCGTATCGCACCGACCGCACGGGAATTGGGTTTGGGCGAAGATTTCCAGATCAGCGGCGCCAACCAGCGTTATGGCACCATTCCCGACAGCATGTGGAAACAGCGCAAGTTCAAGCAGGATTGGTCGGCGTCGGATTCGTTGAACGCGGTGATCGGTCAGGGCTATGTCATCGTCAATCCGCTGCAATTGGCAGTGATGACTGCGCGCATCGCCTCTGGCAAAGCGCTTTATCCCAGCCTCGTTGCGCGCAAGCCCGGGATCATCAAGCCGCTATCCTACACTCAGGATCAGCTGGCGGTGGTACGTTCGGGCATGGACCGCGTGGTCAACGGCAATGGCACGGCAGTGCGCAGCCGGCTTGAGCTTGACGGCATTCAACTGGCTGGAAAGACCGGCACGGCGCAGGTGCGCGGCCTTGCTTCTGGCTCGCGCGGGCAAAGCGGCGCGCTGCGCTTCCGCGATCATGGGCTGTTCGTGTGCTATGCCCCGACCGAAAACCCGCGCTATGCGGCGGCGGTGATCATCGAACATGGCATGGGCGGCGCGCGCGCAGCTGCGCCCGTCGCCAAAGATATTTTCACCTATCTCTACGACCGTGAAAAGGCGATGGCGACACTCGACGCGCTGGAAACCGGCTGGGGCGGCACCATCGCGCAGCGCATGGCGCGTGGCTTTGCGGCATTTCAAGGGATGCCGGTCGATCTGGGCGAAGGCGAGGCGCCATGATCCCGGTTCCGCAGACCATCCGCCGCTTCCCATGGGGATTGATCGCCACGCTGGTGTTCATCGCCGGCTTTGGCATGCTGGTGCTGTATTCGGCTGCCGCGGGAAGCTTTACGCCCTGGGCGCTGACGCATGCGATGCGCTTTGCGATGTTCCTCAGCATAGCGCTGCTCATCGGCTATCTGATACCGCTTGAATTCATGGGTCGGGTCGCCTTTCTGGGCTATGCGGCCGTCGCGATCCTGTTGTTCGGGGTCGAGGTGATGGGCGCTGTGAAAGGCGGCAGCCAGCGCTGGCTCAACATCGGGTTCATGAACCTTCAGCCATCGGAATTGATGAAGGTTGCGATCGTGCTCGCCCTCGCGCGATTTTACAGCCAGCTGCCACCCGGCGAAACACCAACGTTGCGCGCGTTATGGCCCGCCCTCGTCCTGATCGGCATTCCGGCGGCGCTGGTGATGCTGCAACCCGATTTGGGAACCGCGCTTGCCATCGTTGCCAGCGGCGTGATCGTCATGTTTCTCGCCGGGCTGCCGATATGGTGGTTCGTCAGCGTCGGGGTAGCGGGCGCGGCCGCCCTCCCCATTCTGTACGGGCTGCTCCACGACTATCAGCAGCGCCGCGTGCTCATCTTCCTCAATCCCGAAGATGATCCGCTCGGCGCAGGCTATCACATCACCCAGTCAAAGATCGCGATCGGCTCCGGCGGCCTTGATGGTAAGGGCTTCCTCAACGGCTCGCAAAGCCATCTTGACTATCTGCCCGAGGGTCACACCGATTTCATCTTTGCGACGATGGCAGAGGAATGGGGCTTGCTGGGCGGACTGGCCCTCGGCCTCGCTTATTATTTCCTGTTGCGCTGGTCGACCCGCGTTGCGCTGGGTGCCCCGACCCGCTTTGGCAAGCTGACGGCGGCGGGGCTGACAATGACCATATTTTTCTACATCGCGATCAATCTGATGATGGTGATGGGTCTCGCACCGGTGGTCGGCATCCCTCTCCCCCTATTCTCGCACGGCGGATCGTCGATGATGACGATCATGCTGTGCGTCGGGATCATCATCGCGATCGAGCGCGACAAAAGCGTCGGACGCCGTCCTTTCGGCTGAGCAACAAAATTTTCGTGGCGAAACCCGTTGCAATAGCGCGAGCAGCATGATAGCGGCGCGCCTCGCTTCGGTCACCGAACCGGCGCGCGCGGTGTAAATATCCGCCATGTGGACGCATAGCTCAGTTGGTAGAGCAGCTGACTCTTAATCAGCGGGTCCTAGGTTCGAGCCCTAGTGCGTCCACCAAATTTCCCGAACCACGCAGCATTGCATGCTAAAGCTCGATTCGGGCCTCGATCAGATCGACGGAGTTTCCGCCCACCAGCACATGTTTGCTCCCAGTCTTCGGCGCCCAGTCGTGGGTGTTGGGATTGCGCCCATCCCACTGGTCGGGATGGAGATGCAGTTACGCGGACGGCGCAAGCGATTTGAGCGGGGTGTCGGCATCGGCCAGCTGCGCCGGGTCGACGATGCAGCCCCCGATCACCAGCGCCCTGCCCTGCACATAATCTTTGACCGCGTTGACACAGTCGAGTGCGATGACGCGGCCTTGCTTCAAGTAGATGACAGAGAAACTGCGCGAATCGGGATCGCCGCGCACGACCAGATTGTCGTGGCCGGTCGACAGGCCGACCGTCTGCAGTTTCAGATCATATTGGTTCGACCAGAACCAGGGGACAGCATTATAAACTTGACCGACCCCGCAAATCGCCTTGGCCGCCGTGGTTGCCATGTCATTGGCGTTTTGGACCGATTCCAGCCGGATTATGGCGCCCCCGGCAAAGGCGTTCCGGTGCGCCGCGCAGTCGCCGATGGCGAATACATCGGGCAGCGAGGTGCGGCAATGTGCATCGACGCGCACGCCGTTGTCGCCCTCCGCCCCTGCCGCGAGCAGTGGCTCGACCGCCGGGATGATGCCAATGCCAATGATGACCAGATCGGCAGTAATCACTTCGCCGTCGGCGAGCCGCACGCCGGTGACGCGGTCATTGCCCTCAATCGCGGTGACGCTGACATTCAGCCGCAGATCGACGCCGTGCGCGCGGTGCTCCGCCTCAAAGAAGCGCGAGAGCGGTTCGCCCGCGACGCGGGCGAGCACGCGCGGCAGAGCTTCGAGCAGCACGACCTGCTTGCCTGCTTTGGCGAGCACCGCGGCGGCCTCCAGCCCAATATAGCCGCCGCCGATGATGACAATTTGCTGCGCGCTCTCGGCCGCCGCCTTCATATTATCGGCATCGGCGCGGGTACGGACGCCTTGCACACCAGGCAGGTCCCCGCCCGGCAGGCTGAGCATCCGGGGCGCACCGCCGGTTGCCCAGATCAATTGGCCATAGCCGATCGCCGCGCCATCGTCGGTAATCGCAAAATGCGCTGCGGCATCGACCGTGACAACGCGCCGGCCCAGCAGCATCATTACCTCACGCTCGTCCCAGAAATGTGCGGGGCGGAGCATGATGCGTTCGAAGTTTTTTTCGCCCGCGAAATATTCCTTGGACAGTGGCGGCCGTTCGTAAGGCAGCTCGGCCTCCTCGCCAATGATCGCGATGGTCCCGACGAATTTTTGTTGGCGCAATGCGATCGCGGCCTGCGCGCCGCCATGCCCACCTCCGACGATCAGCACATCAAACTTCATGCGCTCAGCCTTTCGGCGTGCCACGCCAAATGATCGACCATGAAGGTTGAGATGAAGTAATAGCTATGGTCATAACCCGGCTGTATGCGGATCGTGCCGGGCTGTCCAGCGCGCGCGCACGCCTCGGCCAGCAGGTGCGTCTTAAGTTGCTCGGCGAGGAAACTGTCCCCCTCGCCCTGATCCACGAGCATGTCCGGAAGCCGCGCCCCGGCGTTGATCAGCGCGCAGGCATCATAGTCGGCCCATGCCGCCCGGTCGGTCCCCAGATAGCCCCCCAGCGCTTTGTGTCCCCAAGGGCAATTCATGGGCGATACGATCGGCGATAAGGCCGATACGCTGCGGAATTGATCGGGGTTGCGCAGCGCGATGGTCAGTGCGCCGTGCCCGCCCATCGAATGGCCCATAATGCCCTGCCGCCTCATGTCTGCCGGAAAATTTGCGGCGATCAGTGCGGGCAAATCCTGTTCGATATAGGTGCGCATGCGGTAATGCTGCGCAAAGGGCTCCTCGGTTGCATCGACGTAAAAGCCCGCGCCCAGCCCGAAATCATAAGCGCCCTCTGCGTCATCGGCGACACCCTCGCCGCGCGGGCTGGTGTCAGGTGCCACCAAGATCAGACCCAGCCTGGCGCAGGCTGCGCGATATTCGCCCTTCTCCATCACATTGGCGTGGGTGCAGGTCAGGCCCGACAGATACCAGACCACCGGCAGGCGCGCACCCGCTGCATGGGCGGGAACATAGACGGCAAAGGTCATGTCCGTGCCCGTCGCGGCGGATTGGTGCCGATAGACGCCTTGTAGCCCGCCGTGGCTTACTATTGCCGAGATATTTTCCATTGCCCCGTCTTGGTCCTATCGCAATATTGAGACGTTGCCGTGCCTCATCTTTGGTGCGGCGGGCAAGCCTAATCGGCAACAGGATCGCCCGCTTGCGCATTTGACAGTCAGCGCAGCGAACGATATAGTTTCTTTTGAAACCATATTAGCAGATCAGGGGTAGAACATGACCGACATCTTCGAAAACCCGCTTGGCCTCGACGGCTTCGAGTTTGTCGAATTTTGTGCGCCCGAGAAGGGCCTGCTCGACCGGTTTTCGCGGCGATGGGCTTCGCCTGCATCGCGCGCCACCGGTCGAAGGATGTCGAGCTGTGGCGCCAGGGCGACATCAACCTGATCGCCAATTATGAAGCCAAAAGCCCCGCCGCTTACTTCGCCGCCGAACATGGCCCCTCGGCGTGCGGCATGGGATTTCGCGTTCGCAACGCGCGGGCCGCTTATGACGAGGCGCTGGCCCGCGGCGCGGAGCCGGTTGAGACGCGCACCGGACCGATGGAATTGCGCCTGCCCGCCATTCGCGGGATCGGCGGCGCGATCATTTATTTGATCGATCGCTACGGCGATGATCTGTCGATTTATGACATCGATTTTGAATATATTCCGGGGGTTGATCGTAACCCCGTTGGCGCGGGTTTCGGATGATCGATCATCTGACGCATAATGTTTATGGCGGCCGCATGGACCATTGGGCCAGCTTTTATGAACGCGTTTTCAATTTCCGTGAGATCCGCTTCTTCGACATCAAGGGCGAATATACCGGCCTCACCAGCCGCGCGATGACCGCGCCGGATGGCCGCATCCGCATCCCGCTCAACGAAGAGGGCGCGAAGGGCGGCGGCCAGATCGACGAATTCCTGCGCGCTTATAATGGCGAGGGCATCCAGCATATTGCGTTCATTTGTGATGACTTGATCGCGTGTCTGGATCGCATCAAGGCGCTCGGCACGCCGTTGATGGCGGCCCCGCCCGCAACCTATTATGAAGCGCTCGAAACGCGCCTGCCCGGCAATGGCGAGCCCGTTGCCGGGCTGCAATCGCGCGGCATTTTGCTCGATGGCTCGACCGAAGATGGCGACCCCCGCCTGCTACTGCAAATTTTTGCTCAGCCCACGGTCGGCCCGCTCTTCTTTGAGTTTATCGAGCGCAAGGGCGACGAAGGCTTTGGCAACGGCAATTTTACCGCGCTTTTCAAATCGATGGAAGAAGATCAGCTCCGCCGCGGCGTGCTGAAGGTTGAGGAACCAGCCCAATGACCATGCCGTTCACCATCAGCCGCATCCATCATGTTGCCTATCGCTGCAAGGACGCGAAGGAAACGGTTGAGTGGTATGAACGGGTGATGGGGATGACCTTCACCAGCGCCTTTTCGGAGGATCATGTTCCCTCGACGGGAGCCTATGATCCCTATATGCACGTCTTCCTCGACTGCGGCGGCGGCAATGTGCTCGCTTTCTTCGAGCTCCCCGAGCAGCCCGAGATGGGCCGCGATCCCAATACCCCGGCATGGGTCCAGCATATCGCTTTCGAAGTGCCCAGCATGGACGCACTGCTGAGCGCCAAGGCGCATATCGAGGCGCAGGGCATCGACGTGCTCGGCCCCACTTTCCACGGTATTTTCCGGTCAATCTATTTCTTCGACCCCAATGGCCACCGGATGGAGCTCGCCTGCAACATCGGCAAGCCGGAGCACTACATCGAGCTCAAGCGCGTCGCCCCGCTGATGCTGGACGAATGGGCCGCAACAAAGAAAGCGCCCCGTCACGCCGACTGGCTGCACCAGGACCCTGACGCCTGAGGGACCAAGCCTCGCTATCGTCTTGCTTTCGTAACATGTATTTGGCAGCCGATTTCCAGGTAACGTGCCAATGCGGGTCAATTTTTGCGATCCCCCCAAACAAATAGCCTGACTTCCAACCAGGATTCGGGAATAAAAATCGTTCAGCTCCGTTTTTGCTGACTGAAAGGCGCGCGCGTGTTGACCGATGCTACCCCCTTGGCTGATGCGCTCGCCTATTGGCGTGGCCTTGATGCTCCGGCCGAGCATGTGGCAGCACGCCTCGGCATTACGCCAAACGCCGTCACGAGCAGCAACGCATGGGCGCTGCCGGTCATACCCGGCTATCCCTCCGCCGTTCCTTGGCATGAACGCACGCTCACAGCGCTGGTGCAGCGAGGGCTGGACCGGGACGATGATGCCATCATCTATTTCCTTGCGGGCGACGGTGCGGTCACCGCGGGCGAACTGCGCACATTGGTCGCCGAAAGTTGCGCTGGACTGGCTGCTGCGGGAGCGGGTCCGGGCCGCGGTGTCGCCGTCGATGCCACCCCGCGCCTGGAAAGCTGTATCATTGTGCTCGCGGCCGCTTTGCTCGGTGCGCCGGTCATCCGGCTTGCGGGCTTTTTCGATCAGCCGAGTTTTTGCGCGCAGCTGGCCGTTGCGCCCGCCGCGATCACCATATCGGCCTTCGCCGATTGGGCGGATGGCCTCGATGAGGCAGGTCAGTTAGTTGGGCTGGACGATAGCAAGGCGGAGAATTTTGCCGACTGGCTGGACGGCTACGTCGGCGCCTCAGCGCTGCCGCAGGTCGCAGTTCTGCCCGGCGACACCGCCCTGATCGGTTTCACCAGCGGCTCGACTGGCACGCCCAAATGCGTCGCCACCACCCATGAAGCGGTGTTTCGCGCGACCGAAGCCATGCAAATGATGTTCGGATTCGACGCCGTCGACATTTTCTGCACCGCGACCGATTTTTCCGCGCTCAGCGCCTTTCGCAGCATTTTCACCCTACCGCTGCTCACCGGCGGGCGCGTGAAGATCGGCTACCAGGCCGGCATCAAGCTGCTGCGGTCGGGGGCGCAACTCATCGTCACCACGCGCTTCCCGCGCGACTCGGCGACCGTCGCCAGGAAACTCGCACGGCTCGAGGAGATCCGGGCCCTCAAGCCCGGCGACTGCTGCGGCGTGAAGGTGTTCATGGGTGCCTCCACCGGCGATCTCCTCATCAAGGATGATGCGGGCGTTGATGGCATTGGCACGGGCGGTCTGCACCGTTGGCAGGTCGATCACCCCGCATTGTGTCAGGGGCACAATCGAAGTGTTGATGGCATCGATAGCGGTCTTGAGGCGCGTGATATAGCGATCCTGTTCCGGCAATTCCGCGGGCACGGCGGTGTTCCCAGAGGATGGTTCCGTCGGCGCGATTCAGGCAGAGCAGATGGCGCTGGAGTTTGCTCATCTCGCCGGGCCTCGCGGGAGGAGGTGGCCGAAGCCGGTGAA
>JAAUPH010000047.1 GCA_012035435.1 Sphingopyxis sp.
AGGTGCGTGCCGCCATCGCGCTGCGGGATGTTGTTGGTGAAGCACAGCATCGTCTCGTGGAAGGAATCGTTCCACAGCATCGCCAGCTCGACGCGGATGCCGATGGCCTCGGCGTCGGAGGTCAGCGCGATCGGCGGCGCGAAGGCCGGCTTTTTGCCCTGGTTCATCCAGGTGACGAACTCGGTCAGGCCGCCGGCTGCGACCACGACGTCGAGCCCACTGCGGGACGACACACGAAAGACGTCGTGTCGTTCCAGTCACCGGTCGGGTGGGCGTCGATCTCCTCCTTGGTGATCACCCTCATCTGCTCGATCGGGAACCGGGGCGTCGAACAGGGTCCGGAACACGCCCACGACGTCGTCGGCGACGCTCGCGTCGGTTTCGGCGGCCATCTTTGACCCCGAGATGATAACAGCAGCTCTGGCCCTCGCACAGGATCGGCTGGCCGACGCCGAGGCCTTGCTGCGCGGCCGTTTGCGCCGAGATGCCAGCGACATTGCCGCGATCCGCATGCTCGCCGAAGTGGCGGGGCGGATCGGCCGCTATGGCGATGCCGAAAAATTGCTGCGCCGCGCGCTGGAACTGGCTCCCACTTTCGGTGCCGCGCGCTCCAATCTGGCGACGGTTCTTTACAAGCAGCACCGCTTTCCCGAATCGGTCGAAGTGTTGAGCGCCGCGCTCGCCTTTGATCCTGACAATCCGGCGCTGCGCAATCTGAAGGCGGCCGCGCTGGGCCGGGTTGGCGGTTATGACGAAGCGCTGGCGCTCTATGCCGATCTGACCGCGCGCTTTCCCGATCATGCCAAGCTGGCGATGAGCTATGGCCATATGCTCAAGACCGTCGGGCGGCAGGAGGACAGCATCGCCGCCTATCGCGCCGCGCTTGCCGCCGATCCGGGGCTGGGGGAAGTGTGGTGGAGCCTTGCGAACCTTAAAACCATTCGCTTCGATGCTGCCGATCGCGGCGCCATGACGGCAGCGCTTGCAGCGATCGATGCCGACGACAACGCGCGAGACGATGACCGGCTCCACCTGCATTTCGCGCTCGGCAAGGCGTTTGACGACGCGGGCGATGCCCCCGCCTGCTTCCGCCACTATGCCGCCGGAAACGCCATAAGGGCAGAGCAGCTTCGCCATGATCCCGACGAAACGACCGGGCAGGTCGACCGGATTATTGCGCAGTTTGATGCTGCCCGCTTTGCCGCGCATGGCGATGCAGGCGAACCGGCGGGTGACCCCATCTTCATATTGGGAATGCCGCGCGCCGGATCGACGCTGATCGAACAGATTTTGGCGAGCCATTCGGCAGTCGAGGGGACACAGGAGTTGCCCGACATCCCCGCGCTCGCGCTCGACTATGGGCGCACGATGCGCGGCCATGCGCGGGAATGGGTCGAGGCGCTGGCGAGCGCTGCGCCCGCCGACCTTGCGGCGCTGGGGGCGGACTATCTCGCCCGTACCAAGGTGCAGCGCAAAACCGACAAGCCTTTCTTCATCGACAAGCTGCCCAACAATTGGCTGTACATCGCCTTCATCCGTTTGATCCTGCCGAATGCGCGCATCATCGATGCGCGGCGGCATCCGCTGGATTGCTGCTTCTCCAACTTCCGCCAGCATTTCGCCCATGGTCAGGCGTTCAGCTATCGCCTGACGGACATGGGGCGCTATTATGCCGACTATGTCCGGTTGATGGCGCACGTCGACCGGGTTCAGCCGGGTCGGGTGCACCGGGTGATTCACGAAGCCTTGCTCGATGATTCAGAGGGCCAAGTGCGTGCGCTGCTGGCCCATCTGTGCCTGCCGTTCGAGACGGCGTGCCTGTCCTTCCACGAAAATGCGCGCGCGGTAAGGACGGCGTCGAGCGAGCAGGTGCGCCGCCCGATCAACCGCGACGGCGTTGACCAATGGCGACCTCATATCGACCAACTGGGTGACCTGACCGCCGCACTTGGCGCGGTTTTGGACGCTTATCCGGACGTACCGCCCACATTTTTGTGACTAATTCGCCACAACAGCCTGTTTTTTCCTGTCACATTAACGCTATTTGCCGAACAAGACTTGCGCTGCAGCGCGGCAACGCTTTCAATGGCATCAAATCAGAAAAAGGGGTTATTTGGATGCGTTCCTTTGTTTCCGTCGCTGCGCGCACTGGCGCTCTGCTGCTCTCCACCACAATTTTGTGCACCTCGGCCACCGCACTGGCGCAGGAAGCCGCTGACGCTGACGACGCCGACATCGTCGTCACCGCGTCGAAGCGCGAAGAAAATCTTCAGGATGTGCCGCTGGCCATTACCGCCATTGGCACCGAGCGGCTCGACCAGCTGCAGGTCAAGGAATTCAGTGACGTCGTCAAATTCCTGCCATCGGTGACGATCCAGTCGGCCGCACCGGGCTTTGCGCAGGTCTATTTCCGGGGCGTGGCGTCGGGCGAGAATGCCAATCATTCGGCATCGTTGCCCACCGTCGGCACCTATCTGGACGAAATGCCGATCACGACCATTCAGGGCGCGCTCGACATTCACGCCTTTGACCTTGCCCGCGTCGAAGCGCTCGCGGGGCCGCAGGGCACGCTCTATGGCGCAAGCTCGATGGCGGGTACGATCAAGCTGATCACGAACAAGCCCGACACCAGCGGCACCTATGGCGAAGTTGGGGCCGAGATTAACGCTGTCCCCGGCGCGATGGGCGGGCTGGTCGAGGGTTTCCTCAATGCGCCCATCAGCGAACGCGCCGCCGCGCGCATCGTTGCCTATTATCGCCGCGATGCCGGCTATATCGACAATGTGTTCGGGAGCCGCACCTATCCGACATCGGGCATCACGCAGAACAACGCCGATCTGGTCGAGCGCAATTACAACGATGTCGACACATTCGGCGGCCGCATCGCGCTGGGCATTGAACTCGATGATGACTGGACGATCCGCCCGACGGTGATCGCGCAGGCGCAGGAAGTCAGTGGCAGTTTTGCCCAGGAACGCTCCACGGCGGTCAGCGGCAAGCTGCAGACCGTCCAGTATAATCCGGAATCGAGCAAGGATCAGTGGATACAGGCCGCGATGACGATCGAGGGCAAGATCGGCAGCTGGGATCTGACGCTGACGGGCGGGCATCTGCGCCGCAAGACCGAAACCGAAAGCGATTATTCGGACTATGCCTTCTTCTATGATGCGCTCGCCGGATATGGGGCCTATTTCACCGACAATGCGGGCAACCCCGTCAATCCCAACCAATATATTCAGGGCATCGACCGGTACAAGAAGACCTTTGCCGAAGCCCGCATCGCGTCACCGGCAGATGCCCCACTGCGCTTCATTGGCGGGCTCTTTTATCAGCGCCAGTCGCACAATATCGAACAAAATTACATCATCGATAACATCGCCGATGCAATCACGGTGACCGGCACCGACAGCAATATCTGGCTGACGAAGCAGCTGCGCGTCGACCGCGACTATGCCCTGTTCGGTGAGATCAGCTATGATGTGACCGACGCGCTGACGCTGACCGCGGGCGGGCGCCTGTATAAGTTCGACAACAGCCTCGTTGGTTTCTTTGGCTATAGCGCGGGCTATTCAAGCCGCACGGGCGAAGCCGCATGTTTCGGCCCGGCGCAGCTCGCAGGGTCGCCCTGTACCAATGTCGACAAGGCGACCAAAGACACCGACGCGATCTGGAAGCTTAACGCTAATTACAAGATCAATGACGACGTCATGGTCTATGGCACCTTCTCGCGCGGGTTCCGCCCGGGGGGGATCAACCGGCGCGGAACGTTGCCGCCCTATGGCCCCGATACGCTCGACAACTACGAATTTGGGTGGAAGACCAATTTCGGTCCCTTCCGCTTCAATGGCGCAGTCTATCAACAGGATTGGTCGGGTATTCAGCTGTCGTTCCTGGGGGCGAACGGTCTTACCGAAATCCGCAACGCCGGCATCGCGCGCATCCGCGGCGCCGAGCTTGACGTTGGTTTCCGGTCGGGCGGCTTCAGCCTGAATGCGGGCGGCAGCTATAATGACGCCGAAATCCGCCGCGATTTCTGCCGTATCGCCAATCCGACCTTTGACTGCACCACGGCGGGCAACAGCCTGCTGGCACCGGCGGGCACACGCCTACCCGTGACCGCCAAGTTCAAGGGCAATGCCGTTGCGCGCTACGAAGTCCCCGTGGGCGATCTTGACGCGCATATCCAGTTTGCGGTGAACCATATCGGCAGCCGCCGCAGCGATTTGCGCACCGCCGAAAACGCCATCAAGGGCTTCTTTGGTGCCTATACCACCGCCGACATTTCGGCGGGGATCAAGGGCGAAAGCTGGAGCCTGGAGCTGTACGCGACCAACCTGTTCAATTCGAACGGCGTCGTCAATTCGGGGGTCCAGTGCGTCGAAACCGTGTGCGGCGATCCGGGCAACGGCAGCGGCACCGGCGGCGTCTTTTATGACACCGTCATCCGGCCGCGACTGGTGGGGCTGAAAGTCAGCAAAGACTTCTGATCCTTTGACCAACACTATGGCTTCAACAGAAAGGCCGGGCGCTAAGCTCGGCCTTTTTGCTGCGGTCGCGCTGGTCATGGGCAATATGATCGGATCGGGGGTGTTCCTGCTGCCCGCCAGCCTGGCGGCCTATGGCTGGAACGCGGTGCCGGGATGGATCATCACGATTGCGGGCGCGCTATGTCTGGCGCAAGTCATCGGACGATTGAGCGCGGGCGACGACCGGCCGAGTGGGACCGGCGGGGCTGGTCGAGCATAGTTTCGGCCACACTGCTGGCTTCCTGATCGGATTTTCCTTCTGGATTTCGGTTTTCACCGGCAACGCCACGATTGCGGTTGGCGCGGTCAGCTATTTGAGCAGCTTTGCGCCCGCGCTGGGCAGCTATCCCGCACTTGCGGCGCTCGGCGTGATCTGGACGGTGACGATCGTCAACCTCATTAGCCTGCGCACGGCATCGGCGTTTCAGATCGTGACGCTGCTCCTCAAACTCCTGCCGCTGATCGTCGTGGGTGTGCTGATAACGTTAGTGCTCAGCAGCCGGGGCAACGCCGTACTCACTCCGCTGCCCGCGGAAGGGTTCAGCCTGACCGCGATCAACAGCGCCGCCGCGCTCGCGCTGTGGGCAATGGTGGGTTTTGAGGCCGCGTGCGCCGCGTCGGACAAGATCGCCGATCCGCAGCGCAATGTCGCGCGCGCGACGATGATCGGCGCGGGCCTGACCGGCGTCATTTACCTCATCATATGTTCGGGCATCGCCCTTATGCTGCCCGCCGATCAGGTGGTGGATGCCCCTGCCCCCTTTGCCTTGTTCGTTTCGACCTATTGGTCCGCCGAAGCCGCCGCACTTATCAGCTTGTTTGCAGCCATCAGCGCCATTGGCGCAGTCAATGGCTGGACGCTGGTGCAGGGCGAGCTTCCGCGCGAAATGGCGCGGCGGCAGATGATGCCGAGCTGGTTTGGCGTCACGCTGGGCAATGGCATCGCCGCGCGGGCGATGATCGTCTCCAGCATTCTTGCGAGTATGCTCGTGCTGGCCAACAGCAGCCGGACGATGGCGGGGCTATTCGCATTTATGGCGCTGCTCACCACCTCGGTGACGCTGTTGCTCTACCTTGCGTGCGCTGCCGCTGCGCTGAAGGAGCGCGTCGCGTTGCTGCCTGCCGCCCTGGGATGTGTGTTCGGCGTCTGGTGCCTTTATGGTGCGGGATGGCAAGCCGCAGGGTTAGCGGTAATGTTGATGCTGGCAGGGCTGCCGTTATATTGGTGGACCCGGCGGGAGGGCGCCCGATCATAGCCCGCCGTAACGTCATATTCGCGGAGGAGTGAGCGGGCGCACCATGTCCGCAAAAATCAATTGCACTGTCATGGGATTGACGCCGCTTCGTCCCGTTTCTTTCGCATCTGCAGCATAGCCGGATGGCCGTCTCTATCACGAGGGCTGATCCATGACCTATCCGAAAATCACCCGTCTCACCCTGCTTCTCGCTGCCAGCGGAATGAGCTTCACCGCTCAGGCTGACGATGCAGGGAATTCAGAAGGTGACCGGGTCGAAGGCGATATCATCGTCACCGCACAAAAGATCGAACAACGGTCGGTTGATGTTCCGATCACCATATCGGCATTAACAGGCAATCGCATTCGAGAATTGGGGGTCAGCGACCTTGACGAGCTGTCAGCTTACATCCCTGGTTTGAATGTCCAGGAGCAGAGTGCGAATAATCCCGGTATTGTCATCCGCGGGATCACGTCGGATTCGGGTTCGGCACAGCAAGGGCCGCGCGTCACACTCTATTACAACGGCGTGGATATTTCCCGCTCGCGTGGCTCCTATCAGGCGATTTACGATCTTGAACGCGTTGAGGTGATCAAGGGGCCGCAGGCCACCTTGTTCGGGACCGCATCAGCGGTCGGCGCGATCAGCATGAATTCGGCGCGCCCGCGTGCAGGTTTTTCCGGTGAAGTTACGGGCGGCTATGGAAATTTTGATCAGACCGTGTTTGGGGGTTTCATCAACCTGGGCAATGATCGGCTGGCTGGCCGCGTTGCGTTCGAATGGCGTACGCGCGATGGCTATGTCGAAAATTTGAATCCGTCGCAGCAGGAAGAATTATATGCGCAAAACCAGCTGGGTATTCGTGCCTCGCTGCGCTGGCGCCCGACCGAGGATGTGACCTTCGACCTCATCGGCACTTATGACCGCCAACGCAACGGCGGCACGCCGTTCATATCGGGCACATTTGCGACCACCGATGGCCCGGCCAATCCCTTCGGCCGCGCCAATCTTGGCGGATCACCGCTCTCCGAAACCGCCCTCGGCGCCGCGCAGCTCGGCCTGGACCGCGATGTTTATGACGTCAATTTCACCATCACCGGCGATGTTGCGCCGGGTCTGACCTTTACCAGCGTCAATGGCTATCGCAAATTCGACAGTCTGGAGATTTTCGACGCCGACGGCACCCCGGCGTGGTATCTGGAATTTGCCGAACTCGCCAAAGGCGAGCAAGTTAGCCATGAAAGCCGGTTCAGCTATGCCGATCCGAATTGGCGTGCGACCTTTGGCTGGAACTTCTTTCGGGAAGACAGCATCCAGAATGTCCCATTCTCGGCTGAGGAAGGCACCTTCCTGCAATGCGCCGCACGCGTGGTACCCGGCCTTGCCTGCATCGATGCGGCCGGGGTCAATCAGGCCGCCCGCGCCACTGCGCTGCTTACCGGCGGGGTGCTCAATGCCGTGCCCTATAGCTCGGTGTTCCAAAATGGCGGCGTGAACGATAGTTATTCGGTGTTCGCGGACGCGACCTGGATTCCCAGTGACAAGTTTGAAGTTACTGCCGGAGCCCGTGTGCTGATCGAAGAGCGCCGTTCGTCCTTTTTTGCCCGCGTGCCCCGCCCACGTCTAAACCCCGCCGCCTTCTCGCTGATCCCCGGCCAGATCGACACCGGTGGCCAAATTTTTCGCGCCCGAGAAAGCTATGCTGCGGTGTTGCCGCGCGTGAACCTGCTCTATCGCTTGGACAATCGCAGCAACATCTTTGCAACTGTATCAAAGGGTCGACGCTCACCCGTTGTGCAGTTGAACGCGGCGCGCGTCGGCGGCTTGCCGGTCGCCAACGCCCAGCTTGTCGACGAAGAAAATGTCTGGAATTACGAAGCCGGGATCAAGGGCAGCGTCGGTCCGTTCTCGGGAGCCCTGGGTGTTTATTATCAGGTGTACGACGGGTTTCAGGTGAGCGTAAACCTGCCCGATGGCCGGACCGTCACGCAAAGCGCGGGCAAGGCGAGCAATCTGGGCGTTGAGCTGGAACTGTCCCTGCGGGCGGCCGATTGGCTCCAACTGTTCGGAAATGTCGGCTACATCGACGGTGGAATTGACAAGAACAACAGCTTTGCTCCCCAATTTTCGGGCGCGCGCTTCCGCCTGCAACCCAAATGGCAGGCGGCGGCCGGTTTTACGATCGACGCACCCGTGGGCAGCAGCGCGCGGGCGTTTGTCACCCCGACCGTCGCCCATCGCAGCCGCATCTTCTTTGAAGTGCCGAACAACCCGCGCATCAGCCAGGGCAAAGTCACGCTGGTGAACGCCGCGTCGGCGTGGCCTTTGCCAATGATCGCTTCGAGATTGTCGGCTTTATCCGGAACGCAACGGACGAGGATTATCTGCTTGATGCCGGAAACACCGGTGGGGCGTTTGGGATCGCAACCTTCATTCCGGGCGAGCCGCGTTTTTACGGCGTGTCGCTGAGCGCGCGCTATTGACCTTGATTCAGTCCGATTGAGGCTTCGTCCTGCTGACCTGGGGTGACAAAGCGGTAGGGGCGGCGCTCGATTTACCGCCACTTCGGCGTGAACCAGCCGTTGGTGTCGCGTAATACAACCTGGGCCGCATTATGCCCCGGTGCGCCGGTGACACCGCCGCCGGGGTGTGCGCCCGCGCCGCACATATAGAGGTTCTGCACCGGCCCGCGATAGCCGCCATGACCCAGCATCGGGCGGGCGGACCACAGCTGATCAAGGCTCATATGCCCGTGCATGATGTCGCCGCCCGCTAGGCCGAACTTGCGTTCAAGCCCCTTGGGCGACAGGATTTGCCGCCCGATGATACTGGCGCGAAAACCTGGTGCATGCGCCTCGACGGTATCGATGATCGTGTCGGCAGCGCCATCTTCTTCGTCGTCCCAATTGCGGCCATTGGGCAATTCCGGTGCGAATTGCTGGCAAAACAGGCTGGCGACATGCGCGCCCGGCGGCGCAAGGCTGTCATCAACGGTCGAGGGGATCAGCATTTCCACGATCGGCGCCTTTGACCAGCCATGCGCCTTCGCATCGGTGAACGCCGCGTCCATATAATCGAGCGTGGGTGCGATGATGATACCCGACTGATGATGCTCGCCGGGTTCGGGCAAACAGGTGAAGCGCGGCAATTGCGACAGCGCGACATTCATGCGGAAGGTGCCGCTGCCCGCCTTAAACCCCTTGATCCGCCGCGCGAAATCTTTGGGCAGGTCGGCGCTGTCCACCATGCGACTATAAAGCAATTTCGGCCCGACATTCGCGATCACTCGCGCTGCGGCAATTTCCTCGCCGCTTTCCAGACGGACGCCGACGGCCTTCTTCCCATCAATAAGCACGCGATCCACCGGGCTTTCCAGGCTGATCTCAACCCCCGCCGCACGGCAGACCTTGGCCATGATCTGGGTGATTGTGCCCATTCCGCCCACGCTGTGGCCCCATGCGCCCTTTTTCCCATTCACCTCACCAAAGACGTGGTGGAGGAGGACATAGGCGCTGCCCGGCGCGTCGGGGCTGGCATAATTGCCAACCACCGCGTCGAAACCGAAGGCGGCCTTGACCGCCTCGCTCTCAAACCAGCCGTCGAGCATGGTCCGCGCCGATTTGGTGAAGAGGTCAAGCACGTCACGCTGCGCCTCGATGCCCAGCCCCGCGAGCTTGCGCCCCTGCACAGCCGCATCGAGCAGGGTGCGGAAACCATCGCCAATATTGGGGGGCACCTTGAGCGCGAGGTCGCGCAGCACCTCGGCGACGCCCTCCAGCGCGTCGTAATAGGCCGGGAGGACGTCGGCGTCATGCCGACTAAAGCGCGCAAACTCCGCCTGCGTGCGTTCTAGCCCGCCGCCGAGTTTAAGATAGCCGCCATCCGGTTGCGGCAGGAAATTGCTGATCGGCCGTTCGATGACGCGATAGCCATGATCGTATAGCCGCATGTCAGCGATGACCTTGGGTTGGAGCAGGCTGACGGTGTAGCTCGCGACCGAATTGCGGAAGCCGGGCGCGAATTCCTCGGTCACCGCCGCCCCGCCAACGACATCGCGCCGCTCGACGATGCGGACGTTAAGGCCTGCGCGCGCCAGATAGAAAGCGCAGACGAGGCCGTTGTGGCCGGCCCCGATGATGATGGCGTCGTATTTCATATGCTCCCCTCCCGCTTGCGGGAAGGGCCGGGGAAGGGCCTGTCCCACTGGGATAATGATGAAGGACTAGGTGTTACACGCCCTCCCCTGACCCCTCCCGCAAGCGGGAGGGGGACTTATTGGCTCCACCCCGCAACCGGGGGCTGTTCCCGCCGCGCCTCCGGGATGAGCTCCCGCATGCGGCGGCAAAATTGCTTAAGGCACACCTCCTTGTCGCTGAGCGGCCCCATGGTGAAGCTTTGGCTGGCCATGCCCTGCTGCACGCGGGTGATGAGCAGCGTATCCTCGGCGTTGACCTGCCGGTTGATCCGCCAATTGAGGTAGCGCGCCGCGCGCATCTCGCGGCGCGCATCGGGCAGGACATAGCTGATTTCGCGAATGATGCAGCTCGTCGGCCCGGTCGGCAGCCACTGCATGAAATCGACCTGATCGGGATAAATGTCGAAGGCAACATTCGGCCATAGTTTGAAATAGAGCCAGCGCCGCTGGTAGTCAGCGGGCAGGTATGGAACTTCCGGGAGCAGGCGCTGATAGAGCCGCTCCGACCAGTTGACCGAGGGCCGATCGGTGAGATCACCCCACATGCGATCGACATGCGGCTCGGCCTCCACGCCGTAGCTTTTGCCGAACAGGCGGGTCAGTCCGGGATGCGCCACGGGAATGTGCAAACCATCCGAATAATTGTCGCCGACATTTTTCCAGTTCACATCGCGTGGCCGCAGCGTCACGCGGCCCAGCGCGCGAAGGTCGTCGAAGCGATAGGGAGCGATCTGGCGCAGATAGGGGGCCATCATCGTAGCAACTGACGGCTCATCCCCGCCGAGCCGCACAAACACAAAGCCTTGCCAAATTTCCAAATCGACCGGTACCAGCCCGGCGTGTGTCCGGTCCAGCGTCGGATAGGAAGCGCTATCGGGCACCCCCGTTAGTCGTCCGTCCAGATCATAGGTCCAGGCATGATAGGGACAGACCAGCTTCTTCGCGCACCCACTCGCGCCGTCGACCAGACGGCTGCCCCGGTGGCGACAGACATTGGTAAAGGCACGCAGCCCATCATCCTGTCCGCGCACGACGATCACGCTTTCGCCGACATAATCCAAACTGTGCCAGTCGCCCGCATTGAGGATATCGCTGACGTGGCAGACGATTTGCCACGACGGGCGGAATACGCGGCTTATTTCGGCGGCGGCAAATTCTGCATCATGATAGGTCCATGCCGGCAGCGACCAGCCGTCGCACGGGTCATTGGTATCGGTGGGGCGCAGCGCGGTTGCCATGACGACAATGTTGTTATACGGTTGTAAAACAAGATGCAAGCCGCCCGCCAGCCTTTCACGCGCGAAGCCGCCGATGTCCGCCGCGATGCGCTGATCGACGCGACATGCGCACGCCGCGTACGATCCCGTCGTCAAGGACTCGATGCACCACTTGCTGCCGATCACCAGCTCGGCCATCAGCGCATCGCAGTTTTCCGGCAACACCAGCTCGGTGGGGAAAGCGAAGGTCGTGCCGATGAACGTGCCGGCCCTGGCGAACAGATCGATCTCGTAGAAATACCCGATCACCCGCATGCGCGCGGCCATCGCGGCAATGTGGGGCGGCCGGCTCGCCCGGCGGCAC
>JAAUPH010000048.1 GCA_012035435.1 Sphingopyxis sp.
TGGCGGCGTCGGAAAACCTTGCGATATCTTCATATCCCTTCGGCTTTCCCCCTAGCCCTGAGCAAATGGCCTCAAACCTCGAACGCGGATTTAATAGGTCCTGACCCTAATTTACCCGCCCCCGAAAACGAATCGTAAAGCTGGGCTGTGTGGTCGCGGTCGCCGCCGCCATCGTCCCGGTCGGCGCAATCCGGACGCCGCGCACATTGGCATCATAGCCTGCCGTCGGCGTATATGCATAAGGCGCGCCGCCGCTCGGCTGGCTCGAAAAACTGACCATCGTCGCCGCGTTAAAGGCATTGAGCCCGCTGGCTGTTGCCCCGTTGACGAACGTGACGGGCGTGGCGCCATCATAGGTAAAATTGGCCGGCAGGACATCAGCGACAATGATTGTGTTGGCGCTGACCGTCTGATTGCCGACATTGGTCACGGTGATCGCATATTCAACTACTGCGCCGGGGATGAGCTTGGGATTGGTGGTGCCGTTGACAGGATCGGACACGACCGAGGAGACTTTACTGACCGTCAGATTGGCCGTCGCAATGCGGGTGTTGGTGATGCTGCAGGTCACGACATCGCCATAGGTTGGGGTGATCGCACCGCCGACGGTTGTGGGCAAAACGGTCGAAGAGGTCGCCGCATTGGCGCAGGCAACCGTCCGCGTGTAGTTCCCCAGATTTCCCGTCCCCGCCGCAATTTCATCGATCGTATAATTGGTTCCTGCAACCAGCTGGACCAGCCCGGTATCGCCGCCCGTGATGGTTCCCGCCGTGCCGCTTGTGGTCGAGGAGGCAACAACCGCGGCGCCATTGTTGATCCGTACCGTAAACTGGTCGCCGGCAAAGCGCCGTCCGCCGCTTCCGAGCAGCTTGCGGACGCGAACATGCGGAAAAGCTTCATTGGTAAATGTGCAGATGAGCGCATCGCCAAAGGCCAGCGCGCCAAGACTATAGCTGGTCGTCTGCACATTCGTCGGCAGCGGGGTCGAGGAACCGCCGCTGTTGGTACAGCTAAGCCGCGAGCGATATTGCCCAATGCTGCTGACGCTTCCCGGTGCCATTGCCTCGCTCAGTGTTAGCCCAATGCCCGAGGCGAGGCTGAGCGCGGTCGCGGCAAAGGGACCATTGCTGGCGCCGCTGGTGCTCCCCGAAGCAAGCGCAGCTCCCGAGCTGGTCGCCGTCACCCCAAAGTTGAACTGGTCAGCTGCGTTGATCCGCGCCCCGCCGATCACCTTGTTCAGCCGGATTGACGCAAAGCGGACCGCGAACATGATGCCTTGCAAGCCGCCCGCGGTAACCTGCGCTGTCACCGTGGTCGGACTGTTTGACCCCACGATATGCCCACCGACCGTTCCCGAAACCCCCGTCACGGTGAAGGTCGTGGCCCCTTCGCCGCTAACGGTAGGATAAAGATTGCCGCTGATCGGTGGCACCTCGTCCAAAATCGTCCAGCCGCCGCCGTTGGTTGTATAGACAAGGCTTTCGCCGCCATTCGAAGATTCGGCATCGGCCACAACGAAGCTATAGGCGCTGACCGCGCTCACACCCGCAGGCGGGGTGATGGTGATGCCGCTGATCGTGATGAGCCTTGTTCCCGGCGCAGCGGTGTAGAGGATGGGGCGACCAGGTATCCCCAGAAAAGCCGTGTTACCAACCGCAGCGCCGGTCCACGACGGAGCCGTCACCGAGTTGAAAGCGGTCCCGGTCCCGGGCGTCACCCTGAGATTGAAGGTCAGCGTCGATCCGTCGGACAAACCGAAACTGAAATTCTGGCCACCCGCCGACCGCGCGGTCGCGTCGCTGTAGCTGGCAAAATCCAGCCAGCAGTAAGTCTGCCATCCCGCCGGTGCTGTGCCCTGCGTGGTCGCGGGCGCACAGCTTTGCGCCGCCGCCGGGGTGGACCATAGCGCAGCAGCCAGTACGGCCAGCACGGCCAGGAAAAGGTTCGCAGTCGTTGCGCGGCGGCGGTCATCCCGGGTCTCTCATGTCCAATGCAAATGATTGCAAAGGGAACGTCCGCACATAGTAAACCCAATTTAACCAACAAATAGTAACCAGCCAGTCATCGAAATGCACCAGATCAGATAACGGCAATCACGCGGATCACGCCCGGCCTCCCCGCAAAATCCAGCAAATCGTCGGCGGCTCCGCCAATCAAAGCCCGGCTGAGCGGCGCGTTAAACGACAAGCAACCAGCGTCCGGGTCGGCTTCGTCATCACCGACGATCGTCACGGTCCGCGTCTTGCCGCTTAGGTCGAACACCACCTGCGACCCTATGCCGATCTCGCCCGTCGGGGGCGGGGGAGCAAGCTGCGCCGTGGCCAACCGTGTCCGCAATAGCGCAGCTGGCGCGCCGTCGGATCAGGGGCCTGCGGCGTATCGGCGCCGCGCGGCAGCGCTTCATATTTTGCCACATTCGCGACGAGCATTTCCATGCCGCGCGGCGTGACCCAATTGGGCCCGGCGGGATGGGCAGCTCAAAGCGCGGTTCTTTATGCTCGTCATCCCCTTCGCGGCGGAATGCAACACTCATCAAACTATCCCTTGCTGGCGGCGAGGTGCTGCAACTGTGGAGCCGCCCGTCGCGTTCCCGCGCCTGTGATTACGGGGTCTGCGCTTTGCCAAATTCCCCTAGCACTTACCAGCGCCGGCCGTTATTGCGGCGCGCATGAGCACGCGACAAGTTTCAAAAGAAAACGATCCGGTCATCGCCCATCGCGATCAGCTGGTCGCCCCGATGATCAAGGGCGAAAAGCCCAAATCGGCTTGGCGCATCGGCACCGAGCATGAGAAATTTGTGTATCGCTCCAGCGACCACCGTGCGCCCAGCTATGATGAGCCCGGCGGCATCCGCGACCTGTTGATGGCGCTGACCCGCTATGGCTGGGAACCGGTGATGGAGGGCGGCCATGTGATCGCACTGGCGGGCAGCGATGGGACAGTCAGCCTGGAACCGGCGGGCCAGCTTGAACTCTCCGGCGCGCCGCTCGCCAATTTGCACCAGACCTGCGCCGAAACCGGACGTCATCTCAAACAGGTAAAGGAAGTGGGGGCCGAACTTGGCCTTGGATTTCTGGGTCTTGGCATGTGGCCCGACAAGACGCGTGCCGAGCTGCCGATCATGCCCAAGGGGCGGTACAAGATCATGCTCGACCATATGCCGCGCGTCGGCACCATGGGGCTCGACATGATGCTGCGCACCTGCACCATCCAGACCAATTTGGATTACAGCAGCGAAGCCGACATGGTGAAAAAATTCCGCGTGTCGCTCGCGCTGCAACCCATCGCGACCGCGCTGTTCGCCAGCTCGCCCTTTACCGAAGGCAAGCCCAACGGTTTTCTGTCCTATCGCAGCCATATCTGGACCGACACCGACCCGCAGCGCACGGGCATGATCCCCTTCGTGTTCGAAGATGGCTTCGGCTATGAACGCTATGTCGACTATATGCTCGACGTGCCGATGTATTTCGTTTTCCGCGACGGCCAATATATCGACGCGGCGGGGCAGTCGTTCCGCGACTTCATGCGCGGCGAGCTGCCTGCGCTCCCTGGCGAACTGCCCCACGCTTCCGACTGGATGGATCATTTGTCGACGGCCTTCCCCGAAGTGCGGTTGAAGGGCTATCTTGAAATGCGGGGCGCCGATGGCGGGCCTTGGAACCGCATCTGTGCGCTGCCCGCGCTGTGGGTCGGGCTGCTCTATGATCAGGGCGCGCTGGATGCAGCGTGGGATCTGGTCAAAAATTGGACCATTGAGGAGCAACAGGCGCTGCGCGATGCCGTCCCGCGCGAAGGGCTGTGCGCGGCCGCGCCGGGCGGCGGCACCGTGGACCAGTTGGCCAAGCAGGTGCTCGACATTGCCAGTGCCGGCCTGATCGCGCGCGGCGAGGTGAACGCGATGGGCGATACAGAAGTGGGCTTCCTTGAACCTCTGCGGCGGATCGTCGCGAGCGGCAATTCGCCGGCGCATGACCTGCTCCAACGCTACCATGGCCCATGGGGCGGGTCGCTCGACCCCATTTATGACGAGCTCTCCTTTTAGACTGTCATAAACCGCCGCAAATTTGCAACACTGCTGCCACTAAACGCGCGTTTCTCTACCGCAGGCGTTGACGATTGCGCACGCGCGCGACAACGGCGCGGGGAACCCGCAATGGGTTGCATTGCCGAACCCTTTATCCGCTCACAAGAAGCAGGAGCCCCCTTATGCGCCGCATCATTTCCGCTCTTTCACTGACCACAGCCCTTGCCGCCACCGGCTGGGCCGCTCCCGCCGTCGCGCAGGACGCCGCCACCGATGATGGCGCACTGGTCGACATCATCGTCACCGCGCAGCGCCGCGAGGAAAATCTGCAGGATATTCCGCTTTCGGTTGCAACCGTCAGCGGCGACACGCTCGCTGCCGTGACCGGCGCCGCGCGACATCCGCTCGCTGTCGGGCCGCGTCCCCAGCCTCAACATCGAAAGCTCGTTCGGCCGCACCTTCCCGCGCTTTTACATCCGCGGCCTCGGCAACACCGACTTTGACCTCAACGCATCGCAGCCGGTCAGCCTAGTCTATGACGATGTCGTGCTCGAAAACCCGATCCTGAAGGGCTTCCCGGTATTCGACGTCGAGCGCGTCGAAGTGCTGCGCGGGCCGCAGGGCACGCTGTTTGGCCGCAACACCCCCGCCGGGATCGTCAAGTTCGATTCGGCGCGCGCCACGTCGGACAATAATTTCGCGAAAGCGAGCTGGGGCCGCTTTAACACCGTCAACGTCGAAGCAGGTGTCGGCGGCGAGCTGGGCAACGGCATCTACGCCCGCGTGTCAGCACTTTATCAGCGCCGCGACGATTGGGTTGATAATCTCGACGCCCCCGGCGGCAACAATCTCGAAGGTTTCGAAGATTTCGCTGCCCGCCTGCAGCTGCAGGCCGAACCCACCGACGCGCTGACGCTGCGCCTCACGGGCCAGATTCGTACCGTCGATGGCACTGCGCGCGTGTTCCGCGCCAACGCCTTTGCCCGCGGCAGCAACAAGCTGATCGGCCTCACCGGCCCGACGAGCGAATTCCGCCGTGGCCAGACGCGCGCCGATGGCCTGAACTTCCAAAACCTCGACAATTATAATGTCGGGCTGACCGCCGAATATGATGCTGGCCCTGTCACCATCACCTCGGTCACCAGCTATTGGAATGGCAACCTCGAAAGCCGCGGTGACATCGACGGCGGGTTCGGCAACCAGTTCGCCCCGACCATGGGCCCGGGCTTCATCCCCTTCTCGGCGCAGAGCCAGGACAATGTCCCCAGCCTCGATCAGTTCACGCAGGAACTGCGCATCGCGTCGAACAACGACGGCGGCCTTGGCTATCAGGTCGGCATTTTCTACTTCAATGAAAAGCTGAACATCACCAGCTTCGACTTTGGGTCGCCAACCGACACGGCGCCCGCCGCCATCGCGGTGCAGCGTCAGGACAGCGATGCCATCGGCGTGTTCGGCTCGCTCACCTATGAATTTGAGGGCGGCCTGCGGCTGCAGGGTGGTGCACGTTTCAACCGTGACGAACGCACGTTAACCGCAGCCCGTCCGACCGACACGCGGCCCGGCTTCCTGGGCTTTGGTGGCCCGGTCGCACCGGTGACCGCGGATGTCGCGGACAGCGTGCTGACCTGGGATCTGGCGCTCAGCTATCCCGCGTCGGACGACGTCAACCTGTTCGCCCGCGTGGCGCGCGGCTATCGCGCGCCGTCGATCCAGGGCCGCGTGCTATTTGGCCGCACCCTGTCGATTGCCGACAGCGAAACGACGATGAGCTATGAAGCGGGGATCAAGACCACCTTTGCCAATGGCCGCGCCCGCTTCAACCTCACCGGTTTCTACTTCAGCACCGATGATCTGCAGCTGACGGCCGTGGGCGGCGCGTCGAACTTCACGACGTTGCTCAACGCCGCCAATGTCGACGGCTATGGCTTCGAAGCCGAGCTGGAGGCGCGTCCTGCCGACGGCCTGACGCTGACCGCCGGCCTGTCGTACAACAAGAACAAGATCGACGATCCGCTGGCCTTCACCGCTGGTTGCGGCGCGCCGTGCACCGTGCTCAACACACCGCGCGCGGTTCGCCGGGCATCTTCTCGATCGATGGCAACCAGTTGCCGCAGAGCCCACGCTGGATTGCCAACTGGACGGCTGGCTATGCCCACCCCGTCGGCAATGGCGAAGTCTATGCCTTCACCGACTGGGCCTACCGGTCGAAAGTGCAGTTCTTCCTCTATCGCTCGGTTGAGTTCAGCGACGATCATCTGCTCGAAGGCGGTCTGCGCTTTGGCTATCGCACCGACAAATTCGACGTCGCGCTGTTTGGTCGCAACATTACCAATGATGTGTCGGCAGTCAGCGGCATCGACTTCAACAATTTGACCGCAATGGTCAACGAACCCCGCGTCTGGGGCGTCGAGGCCGGGATCAAGTTCTGATCCACTGGCGCTAACGCAAAAAAGGCTCCGGCAGCAATGCCGGGGCCTTTTATTTGTCAGGCCACCGGGCCGACGTGCGGATCAGGTTCCAGCACCACCAGCGGGCGGGCGCGTCCCGCCAACCGCGCGCACAGTCGCGGCAAAACCGCATGCTGCTGCGCCCAGCTCCAATATTCGGCATAGGCCGGATCGGCCAGGAGATGCTTCTCCTCGGTCTTCGCACGCCAATATAGATCAGCTGACGACACCGAGCAGCACGGCGTTGCGCAGCCCTTCAACCACGCTGCCCGAGGTTACCAGAAACGGCATGGCACCCAGCCACCAGGTCAGGTTTTTGGACACATAGGCCGGGTGCCGCGTGAAGGCATAGGGGCCATGCGTAATGATCCCCCGGTGCGTCAGGTTCGAAAAGCGAATGCCAAAGGCCAGCGTCGCCCAGCTGTAGATCGCGGTGAGCGCAGCGAGCATCACGCCCCACAGGATCAGCAGCGCCTCTCGCCCCGCAAACCAATAACCCCAATCGGCGGTGCCCGCATGATAGTCGAGCGGGCCGCCGCCGTTCATCAATATGAAGGGCGGATAACAGATCAGCGCCGCGACCCACGCCATGCCATAGGGATTGGCGGTGCGGATGTGCGCGTCGAGCGGCTTCAGTGTCAGGATATAGCCGACGGTGGCCACATGGACATCGATCAGAAACAGGAAATTGATCGTCCAGATCGCGAGCGCATAGGGATTGGCCGTCACCTCCGCGAGCGGTACGCTGACGAGGCTCGCAAAATTCCCCGGCACGATCGACAACATAAATGCGGTGAAGAAGCCTTTGACCGCCCATGCACGGAGGTGATGCGCGATAGCGCGCCGTGCGGCGGCGTCGGCCCCCTGCCCAAGCAGCCAGTGGCCAAAGGCATGACAGCCATCGCGCGGGTCGACCATGTGCCGATCGAGCCACACGATGTAGGGCGCCGAGATCAGCAGTAGTGCGGGCATGACCGCGACCAGCAGCTCCATCGAGAAGAGATATTGCCCCTGCCAATAATAACGCAGCCCGCCATAGGCCAAGGCGATCAGCCCCCAGGTCGCCCACAGTCCGGCCAGCTTGACGAGGCTGATGTCCAGTGTTTCGCGCCATGGTCGGCGCAGCGCCCAGTCGATGCCGGTGGTCGGATTGCGGTGCACCTTATCGATCAGAACCGACCACAGCACCATCGGAATGCCGCAGGCGAGCACACTGGCGATGGCCGAATTGGTTCCGCTCATCACACCGCGACTGCTCCAGTCGATGCCCAGAAAAGCTGCGATTTCCGGAGCATAGCGCGCCGCAAGTAGATATAGGATCAGGCCCGTTAGGCCAGCGAATCCAACCCCTGCGCTTACGGCTGACCTCGGACGCACTGCGCTCACCGCGCCCGTTTCGGGCGGCGCTATATCGGTTGGCGCGGCAACCAGCGGGCGCATCATCGTCATGGCCCCGGCGCGTAGCTGAAAAAGGTTAGGGAGCCGTCAATCATGATCGATTCGCAGCCGATTCCCATTTTGTTCCGCCGGTCCCTGCAAAGGATTACACCACTCATCGCATCCTTGCTTCGGCTCGGCCCGACTCCGGCCCACCGGATTCGGCCATCGCGCGCGACGCTGCTACGCGCGGCTCACAATGAGGGGCGATACCTATAATCGCCTGGAAGCAATGGGGTCGTCACCTTGCCATCGTTCGTATCTGGCCTGGGCCAGTGGCGCAGCCGTTTTGCGCACCTGTTTCAGGATCACGAGATTTTCGTGCGGACCCATGGTCACGTGCGTTTTCTGCGGATTAGCGCGGCCGTGCAAAAGCGGGCCGCCGTGCTGGTCGGTGCTGTGCTGCTGGCATGGGCGGCCTTCACCATCGCGATGCTGGTCAATCAGTGGCTGACTGCCGACGAACGCGCCGCCGTCGCCGCGCAGCAGGCCAAGGCCGCAGCCGCCGAAAAGCGCATCGCCAAATATCAGGGCCGCATCGTCGAAACTGCGGCTGATCTCGATGAACGGCAGGCCCATATTGAAGGCTTGTTCGATCAGCATTTTGGGGGTGATCCCAAAACGCTTCCCGCCGCCGATCCTGCTGACGCCAAGGCGGAAAAACCATTTACGACCAGCATGATCGACCCCAGCCTGCCCCCTGAAGCGCAGGCGCTGGCTCGGATCGAGGCCCGCCAAGAGGTCTTTGCCGGCCGTCTGCTTGCCGCCGTCAACAGCCGCGCGGCACAGGCCGAAATGGCCGTCGCCAAGCTCGGTTTAAACCCACGGCGCTGGTGCAGGAAGCTGCACGTGGCCGCGGTGGTCCGTTCATCCCCTACACTGGCCGCATGGGCCGCGCGCGCGCGCTGGGACCGGCCTTTGCCGCACTTGAGGGCGCGCTGTTCCGCATGGAAGTGCTCGAACGCACGCTTGTTGCCGTCCCGTCGGGCAACCCCGCCAATATCATGATGATGTCGTCGGGCTTTGGCTATCGCAGCGACCCCTTCACCGGGGTCGGCGCGATGCACAATGGCCTGGATTTCAAGGGGCCGGTCGGCACCCCCATCCTGGCCGCCGCGCCGGGCCGCGTGTCGAGTGTCGGGTCGCAGGGCGGCTATGGTAGTACGGTCGAAATCGACCATGGTCAGGGCATTATGACGCGCTATGCTCATCTCTCGGGCTTTGATGCGCGAGTCGGCGATGTTGTGACCGCCGGGCAGCAGATCGGCCGCATGGGCTCGACGGGCCGCTCAACCGGCAGCCATTTGCATTTTGAGGTTCGTATCAACGGCGCCGCAGTCAATCCGCGCCGCTTTCTGGAGGTCAATGACGATGTTCGCGAAGTCAAAGCCGACGCCCGAGAGCGCGTTGCCGCCGTCGCCCGGAGCCAATAAAATGGCCACCGGCGCGCGTAACACCACCTTCTCCATCCTCGGCGCCGATGTCGTCGTCACGGGCAATGTGTCGGCCAGCGTCGATCTGCACATCGACGGCAAGGTGCAGGGCGACCTGAAGTGCGCCAATCTCGTCCAGGGGCAGGCCAGCGAGATCAAAGGCAGCGTCATTGCCGACAGCGCCAAGGTCGGCGGCATGATCGATGGATCGATCGAGGCCAAGACGCTCGTCATCCACGCCAGCGCCCGCATCACCGGCGACGTCACTTATGAAAGTGTGACCATCGAACAGGGCGCCCATGTCGACGGAAAACTGACCCACCGCCGCGCTGGGGTGGCGAAACCCGCATTGGGTGTGGTCGGCGGTGTTGGCGGTGAAGGGCAGTTGGCGGGGTAAGTTACTTCTGCTGGGCCTTGCGCCACGCGGCCCAGTCGACGGGCTCACTGTCGACCAGTTGCAATTCGTCGAGATCGAACCGGTCGGCAAACAGCACCAGATTTTGGCATGGCCAGCGCGCGCTGGGGGCAAGGATGCCGTCGAAGCCGAGGAACTGCGCCGCGTCGCCAATTTCCTGGCAGCGTTGGTAGGATAGCGTTGCGTAGGTTTCGTTGCTCACCCCGAGCGATTCGAGCGCGGCGAGGTCGGCGATTTTGAGAGTGCGCTGGGTGGTGACGCGCAGGCGGTGGAGAATCGAGCGCAGCTTGGACGGGAACACCGGCTGGCGGCTCAAGTGAAAATATATTTCGGCCAGCGCGCCGTCGCGTTCGAGCGAGGTGTAGAGAACGTCGAAGGTGCCGGGATCCCAGCGCGCAGCCGCCGGATAGCCCTGCAACACATCGCGGTCGGCACGGACGATGCGCCACACATCGCCGGTAAAGGCCACGCCCTGATGCGCGTCAATCTGGTCAAGCAACGCAAGGTCGCGGGCGCGGCGTTCGGTCACGCGCTTTGCCCTAAATAAACGCTCCGGCATCGAGCCGCTCGATCACCGCCAGCACCTCCTCGGTCCGGCCAAGGTTGATGAGGTCGATGGCGCGCTCGCCCGCCAACAGCTGGTGGCGCGCGTGCAACCACAACCGCGCCTCGTCTGCGGTATAGAAATCGGACAATCGGTCGACGACATAGCGCAGGTCGGCAATCACCGTCTGCGTATGGATATCGGGGGTCGCATTCCCGCGCGACCAACGCGACACGGTCGCGGTCGAGACATCGACGATATTGGCGATGTCCTTGCCCTGAAGACCGCCATAGGTTTTGAGATCGCCAAGGATGCGGGTGACGGCAGTGGCCATGGTGGGTGCCTTTGGATGGTGGATGGATTATGGTAGAATATTACGGATTAATTTCACATACATCAAGACGTGAAATTGAAAAGCAATGGCTCTTCGCTTTGCGGCTTGGCGCATGCGGCGACATTACATTATTTGGTTCGCGCGAAGACGCGAAGACAAGCTTGGCGGCCTCATTGAGGCCTTCCTTTCAATCCATACGGATACTAAATCATTGATTTGGATTGCAAATGCTCCGATTGCGAGCTTTAGCGCGCGCATCGCTCTGGCGCACTCTTTAGGTCTAATTGGAGAGAAGGAACAGTCAGAACTCAATATGCTACGGAAAATCCTTAATTGGTTCGCCCATGACTTTCGACGGCGAATCGACGATCGCGATGTGGTCGACATAATGTCGAATTTTCGAGAGTTGGTTGATTTCGTTTGGATCGAAGAATTGTCGAAAATTGCCGTGAAATTTGCTGATTTACCGAGAGATCAGTTTTTTAGAGCCGTCCTGCGGCTCGCCAACGAAATCAATAACCGAAAGTGGGTCATTGAAAATGAAGAAATGAAGCTCCGTGAAGTAAATTGGCGTGAGCATTATATGTAAGACACTCTTATAACACAAACTCACCCCCTTACCCCAATCCGCCGATAGCTCAGCGCCTCCGCCACGTGGATGCGGCCAACGCCGTCCGCGCCCGCGAGATCTGCGATGGTCCGCGCCACCCGCAAGATTCGCGTATAGCCGCGCGCGCTGAGGCGCATGGCTTCGGCGGCCTGGGCAAGCAGCTTGCGGCCCGGATCGTCCGGGGTTGCCGCACTTTCCAGAAGGTCGCCGTCGATTTCGGCGTTCGTCCGCGCGCCGTGTCCGACATAGCGTGCGGTCTGCGCAGCGCG
>JAAUPH010000049.1 GCA_012035435.1 Sphingopyxis sp.
ACCCGCAAGGGCATTCGCTGCGAGATCGAAGCCATCTTGACGTCCTTCGGATTTGACCCATTTTGCCCATGGCGGCGTCGGAAAGCCTTGAGATATCTTCATATCCCTTCGGTTTTCCTCCTGGCCCTGCGCAAAATGGCCTCAAACCTCGAACGCGCATTTAATAGGTCCTGACCCTAAGCTGCAAGTGCAGCAGCGAGCCGCGCGGATGTGGCGAACAGCCAGTCGCGGCCATCCTCGCCAATCATCTCGCCAATGGCGCGATCAAAGGCGCGGCGGTCGTTGCGCCCGGCATGTGTAACCATCGCCAGAAGACTTGCTTCGTCATGCGTCAGGCATGGGCAGCAAGGGCGGAAAACGCTCAACGGGTCAGGCCAGACATGCGCCATGCCGGCAATCAGCAGGCGGAAGCAGCTGACCGCATGCGCATCTCCGAGCAAGGCGATCAGCTGCGGCTGCGGATCATGTTCGGTCCCCGATGCAAAACCTGCGATGCGGAACGCTCGAGTCAAGCGGTGGGCCCGTGCGCCAGCCACAGCTAAGGGCCGGGCGATAAAGGCGGACAATGGTGACGACGGCATAGCTCAGATCCTCCACGCGCATCTTGTATGCAAATGAGAATTAATCGCAAGAACGAAATTTGTTGCGCGTCGACGCAAATATAGTTAGTTTCCTAACTAATATGAGCGGGCGAGGAGCGACGGAATGGCGGCAGTTACGCGGCGGATGGTCCTGATTAGCGGAGGTGGAGCCGCCGCAGTAACCGTGGGTGCGGGCGCGCTCGCCTGGTGGCCGGGCACCGCCAGCGCGACTCGGCCTTGGCGCGAGGCGGACAATGGGCTGGGCGATCCACGCCTCGACGCGCTGGCCTATGCCATTCTTGCCCCCAACCCCCACAATCGCCAGCCGTGGCAGTTTCGGCTGGTCGGACGTGACCGGGTCGATATCCGTTGCGATTTGACGCGGCGCTTGCCCGCAACCGACCCATTTGACCGCCAGATTTGCGTCGGTTTCGGCTGGATGATCGAGCTGTTCGTGATGGCAGCAGCGGCAAAGGGCTATTCAAGCGTTGTCGCCCTGTGGCCTGACGGTGAACCGCAACCGCGCCTCGACACCCGCCGCGTCGCCACCGTCAAGCTGATCGGACAATCCTTCCGAACGCCGCGACCCGCTGTTTGCCCATGCGCTCGCCCGGCGCTCGACGAAGGACGTGTATGACGATCGGCGCGTGTCCCCGGACATATTGGCTCAGCTGATCAATCCCGCGGTTGCCACGGGGGTTATGACGGGCGGATCAGTCGATCCGGCGAGCATCGCGGCCTTACGCAAGCTGACGCTCGATGCCTGGCGGGCGGAATATGGGGATGCGGCAATGCGGCGCGAAAGCGTTGATCTAATGCGGATCGGCAATGCTGAAATCGCAGCCAACCCCGATGGCATCGAACTGGGCGGCGTCGTGATGGGCCTCGGCAAGATGGCAGGCGTTTTGACGCGCGAAGCGCTTGACACACCTGGCACCACGGCATTTCAGCAGGGTTTGGACATGTTCGAACCGATCATGAAGTCGGCGCAGGGTCATGTCTGGCTGATCACGCCCGACGCCAGCCGGACCGGACAAATTGCCGCGGGGCGGCGCTGGGTGCGGATGAATTTGCAGGCGCAGGCGCTGGGCGTTGCGATCCACCCGCTCAGTCAGGCGCTGCAGGAGGTAAAGGCGGTCGCAGCGCATTACGCCGCAATTCACCAGCGACTGGGCGCGAAGCACGGCGCGGTCATCCAGATGCTTGGGCGGATTGGTTATGCCCGCTTTCCTGAACCGACGCCGCGCTGGCCACTCAAGAGCCGGATTGTCGCTGCATGAGCGCTGACGAGAGCTTGGCGGCGCGATTGCTGCTGATGCTGACCGACATCGGCATCATCGACCAGCTGATCGCTACGGCCGCGACCCGCGCGCTGGCGCCGGCACTGGGCCTGAGCGAATATAGCCTGCTCAATCATCTGTTGCGGCGCGGCGATGGCACGCCGCCCGGCCGGCTTGCCAAAGCGTTTCAGGTTAGCAAACCGTCGATGACGATGACCGTGGGGCGGCTGGCGCACAAGGGTTTTGTGCGTGTGGACGCAGACAAGGACGATGGCCGCGCCAAGCGTGTGTTCCTGACAGAGGCGGGCCGTACCGCGCATCAAGCAGCGCGCGGGCGTCTGTCGGCGCTGGAGGATGAGTTGTTTGCTGGCTATGACATCGCTGCATTGCTTGAGCATGCGCACGCGATCGCCGGACTGCGCGCGCACCTTGATGGTCAGCGCAATATCCGCGACGGGCTTGCCTGAGCTGGGGCAATGCCGCATCAGGCGGCGTGCGCGTCCTCTATCTCATCGGCGGCTGGCTTGCCCTTTTGCTCGCTGGTATCGGCATCGCCTTGCCGCTGTTGCCGACGGTGCCGCTGGTAATTCTCGCCGCCTTTTGCTTTGCGCGCAGCTCGCCGCGGTTGGAGGCGTGGCTGATGCAGCATCCGCAGATGGGGCCGCACATCAGCGCCTGGCGGACGCGCGGCGCCGTAAGTCGCCGGGGCAAATATGCAGCGGCGCTGGCCTTTGCTGTCGGGATCGCCACCAGCCTTGTGTTTGCGCCGTGGCCATGGCCGCTGGCACCAATTGTGGCCGCCGGGATTTGCGTGCCGTGGCTGTGGTCGCGACCCGATGCGTGACGTTGTCTGCGAATCGCTGGACCGGGCGCAGGGTGTCGCTTAAAGACGCGGGCTTGTTATGCACGCTTATGCAAACCCCACCCGATTCCTGCGCCTGGCTCGACCGCTGACGTTATGGTTTGCGGTGCTTGGGCTGGCGTTGCTGCTGGTCGGCGCGTGGGCTGGGTTGACACAGACGCCTGCTGATTATCTGCAGGGCGAAACCGTGCGCATTCTGTATGTTCACGTCCCCGCTGCTTGGCTGGGGATGGGCGGTTGGACTGCGCTTGCGGTATCGGCGCTGGTACAGCTTGTGTGGCGGCACCCGCTGGCGGGGATCGCGGCGCGGGCGATTGCGGTGCCGGGGATGTTGTTCACCGCGCTGTGCCTGATCACCGGTTCGATCTGGGGCAGGCCGACCTGGGGCACCTGGTGGGAATGGGACGGGCGGATGACGTCCATGCTGGTGCTGCTGTTTCTTTATGCCGGTTTCATCGCGCTCGCCAGTTCGAGTGCGGGTGAAGGGCGCGATGGCGGGTCATTGTCGCGCGGTGCGGCGATTTACGCGCTGGTCGGAGCAATTAATATCCCGATCATCAACCGCAGCGTGGTGTGGTGGAACAGCCTGCATCAGGGGCCAAGCATCACGCTGCGCGGATCGAGTATCGATGGCGCAATCCTGTGGCCGCTCGGCCTGACCGTCGTTGGGTTTTCCTTGTTATTTGGAGCGATTGTGCTGATGCGGATGCGCGCGCAAATTGCCGAGAACCGCGTCAAGGCGCGGCTGCGGCGTATGGCAGACGAGGATCTGGTGACCGTATGACCGAGCAGTGGGACTTTGTGATCGCGGCCTATACGCTGACCGCGTTGCTAACGGCGGCGGTGCTGGCGACGAGCTGGCGCGCGATGCGACGTGCCGAGTTGCGGGCCGATGCTTTGCGGCAGGAGCGGCCATGAAGGCCAAGCATCAGCGGCTGATTCTGGCCGGCGTTGCCGCCGTGGCAGTAGCGGGCGCGGGACTGCTTGCGGCAGGGGCGTTGCGGGACGAGGCGGCTTATTTTCGCACGCCCAATGAAGTGGCGTGCCGGGCAGGCGACTGTCGGCGAAGCGATGCGGGCTGGGCGGTATGGTACAAAAAGGCAGCATCGAGCGCCTGCCCGATGGCGTGTCATCCGCTTCGTGGCCACCGATGGCAAGGCCAGCCTGCCGGTCGAATTTACTGGCATCGCTCCCGATTTGTTCAAAGAAGAGTCGGGCATGGTCGCCGACGGCAAACTGCGCGCCGACGGCGTGTTCGAGGCCGAGCGTATCCTCGCCAAACACGACGAGCGCTATATGCCGCCGCAGATGGGCGATATGCCTCAGGATGCGGGCAAGAGCCTGAAAGAGCCGACTGCATGATCGCTGAGATCGGGCATGCCCTGCTGTGGCTGGCTGCGGCGCTTGCCTGTCTGTCGCTGTTCGCAGGCGCGCTGCATTTGCGCTCGCCCAAGGCCGAACTGGCGGCGCTGGTACGGCCCGCTAGTGTGGCGCAAGGGCTGCTGACCTTGCTGTCCTTTGCGTTGTTGATGGCGCTGTTCATTCGATCTGACATGTCGGTGGAGCTGGTCGCGCGTAACAGCCACAGTTTGAAGCCAATGATTTTCAAAATCGCTGGAACCTGGGGCAATCATGAAGGATCAATGCTGTTGTGGCTCACGATCCTGGGCATTTCGGGCGGGCTGATTGCGTTGTTCGAGCGGCGGCTGCGTGACGATACGCTGATCGCCACGCTGACGGCGCAGGCAGCCCTGAGCCTTGGTTTTTTTGCGTTCCTGCTCTTCTCGTCAAACCCGTTCAATCGCCTGCCGATGGTGCCGCCCGATGGTGCAGGGCTCAACCCGCTGTTGCAGGACATTGGTTTGGCCTTTCATCCGCCGACGCTCTATATTGGCTATGTCGGGCTGTCAGTCGCGTTCAGCTTTGCGGTGGGCGCGCTGATCACGCGTGAGATCGGCCCCAATTTCGCGCGCGCGATGCGGCCGTGGGTGCTCGGCAGTTGGATATTCCTGACGCTGGGTATCACTGCGGGCAGCTATTGGGCCTATTATGAGCTGGGCTGGGGTGGTTGGTGGTTCTGGGATCCGGTCGAAAATGTCAGCCTGATCCCTTGGCTTGCCGGCGCCGCGCTGCTTCATTCGGTGAGCGTGACAGCGACGCGCGACGCGCTCAGGGCATGGACGGTGATGCTGGCGGTAGTGGCCTTTTCCATGTCGATGCTTGGCACCTTCATTGTGCGGTCGGGATTGCTCACAAGTGTGCACAGTTTCGCCGTTGATCCGGAACGAGGCACGTTTTTGCTGGCGCTGATGGCGATCTATATCGGCGGTGCGCTCACGCTGTTTGCGCTGCGCGCCGGGGCGCTGGCCGAGGGCAAGCAGTTTGCGTTAATGAGCCGCGAAGGCGCGCTGGTTGCGAACAATTTGTTGCTGACGGTGATCCTGGCTGTCGTGCTGCTTGGCACGCTCTACCCCATTGTTGCCGAGGCGATGGGGGAGAAGGTGTCGATCGGTCCGCCCTATTATGATGCGGTGACAGGGCCGATTGCGCTGATCCTGTTCATGCTGATGGTCACCGGGCCGCTGCTCAAGTGGCGGCGCGATGACGGGTCGGTGCTGAAGGCACGGCTGCCAATCATGGTCGCGGCGGCGATGCTGGTGCTTGCGGGGGTGATCACCTTTGGCGGGTCGATCGGGGTCTTGCCGCTGCTGGGCATGATGGTCGCAGCGTTCGTCGCGGTGGGCAGTCTAGCCCCGCTGTGGAAGCGCAATCTGCGCCGGACCCCGCTGACCGTCTGGGGCATGGTCATCGCGCATTTGGGCGTGGCTGTCGGCCTTGCCGGGATGGCAGCCGAGAGCGCCTTCATTCAGGAGAAGCTGGTTGCTGCCGCGCCTGGCGATACGGTCAAGGTCGGCCCTTATCGCGTCCAGTTTCGCGGAGTGAAGCCGGTAGCGGGGCCGAACTGGACTGCCATCGACGCGGAGCTCGTCGTGCTCGAACCAAAGGGTATTGATCAAGTGCTGCGCCCCCAGGCCCGCGACTATCCGGGTCTGATGGGGTCGGCGCCGGTTGAGACGAAGGAAGCCGACTTCATCACGCTGCCGGGCGGGCATTTGTTCGCCAACATTGGGCAGGCGATGACCGAGGGCGGGGTCACGCGCTATCAGATAGCGGTGAAATGGAAGCCGCTGGTATGGTGGATCTGGCTGGGCGGGATCATGATCGCGATTGGCGGTGCGCTGGCGATGCTGGGGCGCGCGCAGCTGCTCGACCTGTGGCGCCGCCGCCGCCGGGCGAAGGCGCAGGAGCGTTTCGCGTGAAAAGCCGCTGGATCCTGTTCGCGCCGCTGGCGATCATCTCGCTGTTGTTCGGCATGTTCATCTATCGGCTGGCGACGCCTGAAGACCGGATGATCGAATCGCGCTGGATCGACAAACCGATGCCGCTGTTCGATCTGCCGCCCGCGACTGCGGGCATTGCGGGTTTGAAGAGTGCGGATCTGGCCGATGGCCGCCCCCGCCTCGTCAATATCTTCGCCAGCTGGTGTATCCCCTGCAAGGCGGAAGCTCCGCAGCTTGATGCGTTGGCAAAGGCAGGAGTGCCAATCGACGGCATCGCGATCCGCGACCGGCCCGAGGATGTGGCCGCCTTCCTTGCCGAAACGGGGAACCCGTTTGACCGCATCGGCGCCGATATGCAGAGCAGTGTGCAGATTGCGCTGGGCTCGTCTGGCGTGCCGGAGACCTTCATTGTTGATGGCAAGGGCGTGATCCGCGAGCAGATTCAGGGGATTATTACGCCTGAGATGGTGCCGGAAATTCAGCGAAAGCTGGGGGCGCTGCGGTGATGCGGATCCTTGCCATCATCTTTGCGCTGATAATTGTCGCCCCGGCCTCCGCGCAAAACCGGCTTCCGCCCGCGCCCCTGGCCTATAAGCAGCTCGAGGATCCGGCGCAGGAAGCCAAGGCCAAGGCGCTGATGGACGAACTGCGCTGTCTGGTCTGTCAGGGCCAGTCGATTGCCGACAGCGACGCGCCGCTGGCGGGGGATATGCGGCACGAGGTGCGCAGCAAGATTGCCGCAGGGGAAAAGCCTGAAGAGATCCGCGACTGGTTGATCGCGCGCTATGGCAATTGGGTCACGTATAACCCGCCCTTCGATGCGGCGACGGCATTTTTGTGGATCGGTCCGATCCTGTTCCTGATCGCGGGAATTTGGTTGGCGCGCGGGCGCTTTGCGCCGTCCGGTTCGCGTAAAGGGGATGGTGCTTGATCTGGCTGTGGCTGTTAGTGGCGGTGCTGATCACGCTGGGCCTGATGTTATGGCTGGGCCGCGTTCCTGCTGCGTCGCTGACCTTGCCCGCCGCCGCCATGATGCTCGGCCTTGCTGGCTATGCGCTCCATGGCAGTCCGGGTCAGCCCGGTCAGATTGCCGCCGTTAAAGCCAATGATCAGGGGTTCGGCGAAGCGATCCAGAGCAATCAGGGCGAAATGCGCGAACGCTTCGGTGAGGCGGGGCAATGGCTGGGAATGGCCGATGCCATGGCGCGGCGCGGGCGGCATGATCTGGCGATCAATGCGATTCAAGCTGGATTAAAGCGCTATCCTGACAATGTCGATCTGTGGGTGGCGCTGGCCAACGCGATGGTCGCCCATGGCGGCGACAAGATGACGCCTGCGGCTGCGCTGGCCTTTGATGAGGCGGCTAAACGCTCGCCCGATCACCCCGCGCCCCCCTTTTTTGCAGGGCTTGCGCTAGCGCGCGGCGGCGATCTCGAGGGGGCAGAAGCCGTGTGGGCCCAGCTATTGGCGCGCTCTCCCGAAGGCTCACCGTGGCGCGCTGATCTCGAAATGCGGCTAGGCCAGTTGCGCGCGATGCGGGAGCAGGCAGGTTCGGCAGCCACGAATCCGGTCCCATAGCCGACCGGATTTTCGTACTATCGCAGATTTTTCGCGTGGTTTAGGAACTAACGATGACTAGCGAGATGCAAACCGCACCAACGGGCGCCAGCGCTTCGGCGGATGGCCAGGACCATCATCGCGATGGTTTTGCCAAGCTTGCGATCGGTTCGATTGGCGTGGTGTTCGGCGACATCGGTACCAGCCCGCTTTACGCGTTTCGCGAGACCTTCTCAGGCCATCATCCGATCGTGCCTGATCAGCTTCATGTTCTGGGCGTTTTGAGCCTGGTTTTCTGGTCGATGATGCTGGTGGTGACGTTCAAATATGTCATGACGATTATGAAAGCGGATAACAAGGGTGAGGGCGGGAGCCTCGCGCTGCTCGCGCTTATCAACCGCAAGTCCGAGGGCAAGAAGTGGACTTGGCCGATCATCTTGCTGGGCGTGTTTGCAACCGCGCTCTTCTATGGCGATTCGATGATTACCCCGGCCATGTCGGTGCTCTCAGCAACCGAGGGCCTGGGTTATGTCGATGACGGGTTCAAAAATTATATCATCCCGATCGCGCTTGCGATCCTGATCGGCCTGTTTGCGATCCAGTCGCGCGGAACGGCCAAGGTTGGCGCCTTCTTTGGCCCGATCATGATCGCCTATTTCCTGATGCTCGCGGTGCTGGGCATCATGCATATCATGGGCAATCCGGGGATCATTTTCGAGACGCTGAACCCGCTTAACGCCATCCGCTTTTTCTATGTCGATGGCTGGACGGCCTTTGTTGCCATGGGGGCCGTAGTGCTGGCGGTGACCGGTGCAGAGGCGCTTTATGCCGATATGGGCCATTTTGGCCGCGCGCCGATTGGGACAAGCTGGATCAGCTTTGTCCTGCCTTGCCTCATGCTCAACTATATGGGGCAAGGCGCAATGGTGCTGGGCGCTGGCGAGGTTGAAGCGGCGCGGCTGATCAAGGACCCGTTCTTCCTGATGATGCCCGATGCGTGGCGCATTCCCGTGGTGGTGCTCGCCATATTGGCGACGATCATTGCCAGCCAAGCCGTGATTTCAGGAGCGTTCTCGCTCACCCAACAGGCGATCCAGCTCGGCTTTATGCCGCGTATGCGGGTTGAGCATACCAGTGCGTCAGCGGCGGGGCAGATATATATCCCGTTGGTCAACTGGTTCCTGATGATCGCGGTCATTTTGCTGGTCATCTCCTTTGGATCGTCGAGCAACCTGGCGGCCGCCTACGGTATCGCGGTAACGGGCGCGATGTTTATCGACACCTGTCTGGTGAGTGTCGTCCTCATCACTCTGTGGCGCTGGCCGCTGTGGAAGGCGCTCCCGGTGTTGGCAGTTTTCTTCATTGTCGACATCGCCTATTTCGGTGCGAACCTGCTGAAGGTTCCCGACGGGGGCTGGGTGCCGCTGGTGATCGGACTTGTCATCTTCACCTTGCTCACCACCTGGTCGCGCGGGCGCAAGCTGATGCACCAGGAAATGGCCGAAGGGTTGATGCCGATCCCGATGTTCATCGGGTCGGCGGCAAAGAGCGCGACGCGTGTGCCGGGCACGGCCGTGTTCATGACATCATCGGCGGATGGGGTGCCCCATGCGCTGCTGCACAATCTCAAGCACAATAAGGTGCTGCATGAGCGGATCATCCTGCTGACCATCAAGGTGTCTGATGTCCCCTACGTCGATGACGAGAAGGGTCAGCAGCTTGAAGGGTTGGGCGAGGGGTTCCACCGGCTGATCCTTCACTATGGCTTTATGCAGCCGATCGATGTCCCCTCCGCGCTGGCGCAGGTGCAGGGTTGCGGTGCGCAGTTCAAGATGATCGAGACCAGCTTCTTCCTGTCACGCCAGACGCTGATCGCTTCGCCAACGCCGGGCATGTCGCTGTGGCGTGAAAAGCTTTTCGCCTGGATGCTGCGCAATTCGGAAAGCGCGATGGAGTATTTCCGCCTGCCGACCAACCGCGTGGTTGAACTGGGTAGTCAGGTCGCGATCTAATGTCCTGAACTATCTCCAATTTGGTGGCAAATTGGTGATTCCGTTTGAAACCTGAGATACGGCTTGCGATGATCTGTGCATCTTGGCGCGGGGGGAAGGCGCAGGCCCGATGGCGGACAATTGTGATCAGCTTTTGCCGAGGGGTGCGGACGCTCCCTATCTGCTCCTCTGCGGCTGCGATCCGTTAGGGCAAAATTCAGGAAATTTGGAACAAGCGCTGCGCCATATGGGGCTGGTTCCAACTGCGGGCGAGGCGGTCGATTGCGACGCCCAAGACTTTTCCGGCCAGAGCTTTCACATAAAGCTGGGTGATCAGAAGGCTCGCGTGGGCTTTGCGGCGGCTGCGCTTGTCGATGAAGCCTATTGTCATGCGGAAACATTGTGGGCGGGCACCAGGGTGGCGGCCGACGACGGAAAGTTTACCAGGGCTGTCCTGCTGAAGCCGGCGTGGGAACCGTCAACCGATCTGATCATCGCCAGCCGCGAGTTTTTCAAGTTGGCCGTGTTGTTGATCGACTTGATGGGGGCCGACCAGCTGTTCTGGTCGCCCGCGCGCCTATGGTCGGATGCCGGGGCTTTTCGCGCGGCGGTTGTCGAAATGCTCGACAGCGGGATGCCGCCGCTGCTCCATCTGATGGCCTTTCAGGACATGCCGGGCGGCGGGATGGCGACGCGCGGTCTGGCCTTTTTTTCAAAGCAAGAGTTGCATTTGATGGGCGGCAATGGGCTGGAACGCAAGGATGCCGTGCGGAGGTTGGCGCGGCTCGCGCTCGATATCATGGTCCATGGCCCGATCGTGGCGCAGCGGCGCTTTCCCGGGCTGGTTGAGGGCGAGCATTTGCGGTTGGTCCAGCCACCGGGGCAGATGGTGCCAGCATATTGATTGTGTCGATCACGCGGGAATGATCGCTCGGGGCTGGCACAGCGGGTCCGTATGCCGGGCCGGGTTTCAGCGTCATCACCTCATCCCCGCTGCACTGTCCAATCGATTGCAATTTTCGGCTCTCTTTGCCGCGCTCGCAGATGATGGCCTGCGTCTGCGTCGTTTTGCCGAAAATGGTCTGCACTTGCCGGCCGACGAGGCGGCGGCAGCCGCGCTGGGGCATGCCCTCCACCGGGGCCCGCATCCGGCCTATACCGATGTGGTGGCGGCCCGGATCGAAGCTATTCGCGTCAGCGCGAGCCTCGATGACCGGGACAACCGTTGCGCAGCCGTCGACCGCATCCGGACATTGCAGCGCGCGCTGCGCCGCGCGCTGACCGACCGGCACCGGCATAATCTGTGGCTGAACCGGCGCGATCCAATGCGGATATTTGCCGACCGCGTTTATCTGGATGAGGCCATCAACGCATTGTTTATGGATTAGAAATTGCGCACCTTGGCCTGCATCTGGGCCCAGGCATCGCGATATTCGCGTTCGAGCTGCCCGACGAAGTCGGCGACGCTGCCGATCTGATTGACCGCGCCGATGCCCTGGCCCGATCCCCAGATGTCCTTCCACGCCTTGGCTTCAGTGGTGCCGCCCGATCCGAAGTTCATGGTTTTGAGATCGCCCGCGGGCAGATTGTCGGGATCAAGCCCCGCGGCCTCAATCGAGCCGCGCAGATAGTTGCCGCTGACCCCGGTGAAGAGATCGGAGTAGACGATGTCGGCGGCGCGCCCTTTGACGATACCCTCCTTATAACCGTCAACCGCATTGGCCTCGGTCGTGGCGATGAAGCGCTGCCGATATAGGCCAGATCGGCCCCGCAGGACCTGCGCCGCGAGCACCGAGCGCATGGCCG
>JAAUPH010000050.1 GCA_012035435.1 Sphingopyxis sp.
TTCGCTGTACTCCAACAAGGAGATCTTTCTCCGCGAGCTGATCTCCAACGCCTCGGACGCGTGCGACAAGCTGCGCTTCGAGGCGCTGAACAACCCGGCGCTGTTCGAAGACGCGCCGAACCTCGAAGTGCGTTTGAGCTTCGACGCCGAGGCCAAGACGATCACGATCCGCGACAACGGCATCGGGTTGTCGTCCGACGAGGCGGTGGCCAACCTGGGCACCATTGCCAAGAGCGGCACGCGCGAGTTCATGGCCGCGCTGGAAGGCGACCAGAAGAAGGACGCGCAGCTCATCGGCCAGTTCGGCGTGGGCTTCTACTCCGCGTTCATAGTGGCGACGAGGTTACCGTGTTGACCCGTCGCGCCGATGCGCCCCCGGATCAAGGGGTGTCGTGGGTCTCCGACGGGAAGGGCGAGTATCGCGTCGCAACCGTCGAGCTCGAGCAGCGGGGCACTACGGTGCAGCTCGAGTACAGCAATCGCCATCCCTCGCCGGTGCGGCGGGTGCTGCAGGAGCCTCGGCTTTCTTCTCGCCGTCCTTGCTTTCCGATCCGCCCGAGCAGGCTGATACCATGGCTGCCATTGCAACCATGCCAACCAAGGCTTTTCCCTTCACCATAAACTCTCCCATCCCGTTTCAATTGACAGCATAGTCAACGTATTACGCATCCAACCCACTTGCAAACCTATCCCACATCGGGGTCGAAGGAAAGGGCAATATGTCGGTGGCCTTTCACGATTACGACAGGGCCTTGTCGTCCGTCGTTTCCTTTAGCACTTTGTTCCGCAAATGCCGCACAAAGACATAGATCAGCAGCACCACCGGCAGCGTAATCGCGCCCACAAACAAATCGGACTCCGATCCCGAAGGAAAGGCCGCCGCACCCTTGGCGACATAGGCGATCAGCCCAACCAGATAATAGGCCGCCGCGATGACAGACAGCCCCTCAACCAGCGTCTGCAGCCGCAATTGCAGCTGGGTCGATCGTTCCATCGATTGCATCAAGCCGAGATTCTGGGCCTTGATCCGGCTGTCGATCCGTACATCCAATGTGTGCATCACGCCCGAGATGCGTTCGCCAATATGGCTCAGCCGCTGGCGAAAGACCGAACAGGTTCGCGACGCCGGGACCAGCCGCCGTTCGGTAAAATCGGTCAGGCTTTGATAATTGGCGACGGGCTGGACGTTGAGCGATGCCAGGCGATCTGCCGCCACTTCGGCATAGGCGGCCGTTGCGCTTAACCGAAACCCGGTGGCGGACCGGATCAGTTCCAGCTCCGATGAAATGCCCGCCAGCTGATCGAGCAAAACCTCGTCATCCTCGTCGGCTACGGCCACCCGTTTGGCATGTTCGGACAGCTTCATTTCCAGCCCGTCAACCTGCGGCCCATATTCCTGCACCGTCGGAAATCCGAGCAGCGCCAGGTTGCGATAGTTTCCCAATTCCTGAACGCGCTGGACAATGCGGCCACGCTCGCCTTCCGAAACGGCCCCTGCCGTAATTAGCAGCCGCCCATATCCATCGGCATGAATGCCAAAGTCCGACCAGATGCGCAGGCCCGCGTTCACGTCACAGCACACCATCTCGTGCGGCGACAGCCCCAGTCGCACAATCTGCCCGTCGATGTCAGCCGCGTCAGGCACCACGAACACGCGCGTGGCGCGCACCACGGCGCCCGGCCACTGCTCCAGCCAGTCGACATAGCGCCCACCGACGTCGGCAGGCAGATCCACCGGAACAATCAACGTCAAAGTCGTCGCTTCGGTATGCCGTTCCCACAGAAAATGAATGTCCGGCTTGCAAAAACCCGACCCATGGCGCGGCGCAAGAGTCCAGTCATCAAAATCGGGGCGGACGTTCAACAGCCAATGGTCTTCGCGCGCGCGTTCCGCAGCATCGACAAGTCGCACGACCTGATAAATTTCGCAATGGTGGCTGACCGGAGCAAAGCGGCGCAACCGCATTTCATCAACGGCCCATCGGCGCAGGGGATGCTCGGTAAACGCCATGCCGAACTATTCGCCAAAATCGATGCAGAGTCCATATCGCGACCGATCTTCTTGTTAAAAAACCGAGTGATCTGCGCGCTCATTGACTGCGGTTCCGGCGACCAGCTGGCCATAATGTTCGGCCAATGTTGCCGAGCCCGTCGATGGCGTCGCCGCGGCATCATAACGCCCGCTGTTGGGTCCAACACCAGCATCGACTCAGTGGCATAATAACGCCCGATACGCGCCAGTTCCGCTTTCCGCGCGGCGGCGGGCGCCACGCGGCCGACCGCGCTCAGCAGACCTACAATAGCGTCGAGCAGCTTGACCGGAACTTGCCGAAACTGGGGTTCCCGCTCCAGCAAGCCGAAGAGAATCGCGCCCTGCTCGCGTGGCGTGATCGCGGGTCCGGGGCCGCCAATTGGCAAGATGCGGTCGTGCAGCCTGACATCCCCGACACAGTCGGCCAAATACTCTGCCAAGTCATCATCGCTGATTGGCTTGCACGCGGTAAGGCGCCCATCGCCAAATATCAAAAACGGCTTGCCCCGCCGCACTCGCTCCACCTGCCCGGACAAGGATTTGAAGAAGGCCGTGGGCCGCACAATCGAATAGGACATGCCGGATGCCATCAGCGCGCGCTCAAACGCCAGCTTGGCCTGTTGAAAAGCCAACAACGGCTTTTGCACACATATCGCCGATAACAGCACCATATGCCTCACCCCGGCCACCTGCGCTGCGGCAAGTGCATCGATATGCGCCTGATAATCAATCGCCCAGGCATCGTCCGCCGCACCGGTGCGCGAAGCGAGGCACGACATCAGAACATCGAATGGCTCACCACGAAACCCGTCATCAGCAATGGATTGCGCGTCGGTTAAATGGCCATACCGCACGTTTGCGCCCGGCGGCAGATCGACACGGGCTTCTGCTGACTTACCTTGAGGACGCCGTACCAAGCAGACTACATCATGACCGCGCCGGACAAGCGCTACCGCCGCCGCCCGGCCAATCGTTCCGGTCGCGCCAATCAGCAGGATCCGTCTCAAACGGCGTAGCACATGGACAAAGGAGCCTGAGGTTCGTCTCTGCCACCCAATTTCCGGGCGGCGCAAGAAAGCGTGGCGGAGACGGAGGGATTCGAACCCTCGGTGCCGCATTCACAGCACGACGGTTTAGCAAACCGTTGGTTTCAGCCACTCACCCACATCTCCGCGCGTACCCGACCTGTGCCGGGCGATGACCTTGCAGCGGCCTATAGCCAGCGATTTCGCGCGCTGCAACGCCAAAACATCTTTCTGATCGCACTGAAATATCGCCAGCGCGATTCGGCTGGGCGCATTTTCGACTCAAGTCATCGCCGGTTCATTGCTCCGCCCTCAATCTGGCCCAAGATGCGGTGAAACGGCTCCGACCGATGGTCGGTTGAGGGATGGGAACCATCATGAACGCACGCCCCTTCAGATTTTTGGCGACGCTGCTGACCGCGATCATGGTCGCCGCGACGCCGCTCGCCCATGCGCAGATGACCAGTGTCGATCCCGATACCGCGATTGACGCCGATCTGGTCAAACAGCCACAGGGTGATACTGCGTCGGCCCCGACAACGAACGATGTCGATGGCGACCTGATCACCAACGCCCCGCCTACAGACCCCGCAGCGGCCCCGGCAACGGGTGATGCGCCCACGGTAACCGGGACCGATGCGACGTTCAAACGCGACGACCTGATTGGTGCGGCGGAGGGCGTATTTGGCAAGGGTGCCGAAGGCCTCGCCAAGATGATTGAAAAGGTGCTGAAGGAACAGGGCGAGCCCAACGCCTATATCGTTGGGCGTGAAGCGGGCGGCGCGCTGGTGCTTGGCGTGCGCTATGGTTCCGGCACCTTGTTTCACAAGGTTGAGGGCGAACGCCCCGCCTATTGGACCGGCCCCTCAATCGGGTTCGACGCCGGGGCCAATGCCGGCCAAACCTTCGTCCTCGTCTATAATCTGCATGACAGCGAGGATCTGTATAAACGCTACCCCGCGGGCGAAGGCGCAGCCTATCTGCTGGGCGGTTTCAACGCCAGCTATTTGCGCCGCGGCGACGTTGTGCTCATCCCGATCCGCGTTGGCGTCGGCGCGCGATTGGGCGCGAACATTGGCTATATGAAATTCCGGAAGAAGCAGAGCTGGCTGCCAATCTGACAGACCAGCCAATCCGGGTCGCTTTCCTCACCCCGCTCCGGCGGGGTATTTTTATCGCGAGGATGGCTCAATCGCTATCGAAGGCGATCAAAGTTTCGCACGCTATGCCGCTCGCGCCAAGCCGCGCACTGCCGCCAAGGTCGGGCAAGTCGATCACGAACAGCGCCGCCGCAACGTCCGCACCCGCCGCCCGCATCAATTCGGCGGTGGCGATGATCGTTCCGCCCGTCGCTAACAGGTCGTCGACCAGCACCACTCGGTCGCCAGGGTTGATCGCACCTTCATGCAGCTCGAGCCGGTCACTGCCATATTCCAGGCTGTAGTCGACGCCAATGGTGACGCCGGGCAGCTTTCCCGCCTTGCGCACCGGCACCACGCCGATCCCCAACATAACGGCCATCGCCGCGCCGAACAGGAAACCACGCGCCTCAACCGCAACAATCGCGTCGGGCCGGTGCACCGCCGCCCGTTCGGTGAGGCGCCGGACGGTCTCGGCAAAGCCTGCCGGATGACCGATCAGCGTGGTGATATCGCGAAACTGGATCCCCGGCTTAGGAAAGTCGGCTATCGTGCGGACGAGCGCCGCAAGATCAAGGTCTGGGTGAGGCTGGGGCCATTGCATATCAACACCCCCTGCCCGCGCCCTAACCGATCAATGCTTCTTGTCGGCCCAAATCGCCTTGTAAGACATGAAGGCCAGCGTGGTGAAGATCAGCAGGAACCCGATTACGGCCCAGCCGGCCCATACGCGCGTCACCTGATTGGGTTCGGCGGTCCACACCAGAAATGCTGTCACATCCTTGGCCATCTGATCGACCGATGCCTTGGTGCCATCATCGAACGTAACCTGATCATCGATCGCCAGCGGCTGCGCCATCGCGATGTTGAGGTTTGCGAAATAGGGATTGAAGTGCAAGGTCGCGCTCGGCATCAATTCCTTCGGCAGCGGCTTGCCGTCCTTATTCTTATAGGTCGCGGGATCAGCATAACCGGTCAGCAGCGAGTAGACATAGTTTTTGCCATCTTCGCGGGCCTTGGTGATCAGCGACAGGTCGGGCGGATAGGCGCCATTGTTGGCAGCGCGAGCGCCCACTTCATTGGGATAGGGCGAGGGCCATTTGTCCGCCGCCACGCCTTCGCGCGTTGCCGCTTCGCCCGTGTCCGGATTGATCGACGCCACCTGAAAACCCTTGGCAAAGGCCTTGATCTGACCCTCATCATAGCCAAGATCGGCCAAGTTGCGAAACGCCACCTGGCTGAGGCCGTGGCACGCCGAGCAGACTTCCTTATAGACCTTCAGCCCGCGCTGAAGCTGCGCCGTGTCCCAATGCGGGGCCATGCCATCGCTAGCCAGATGCACATCACGCGGCTTTTTGACGAAGCTGTACATCACGTTTGGCTCATTCGTGAGCGGCGTTGTAAAAATCGCCAGCAGCAGGGCAGTGATAAAGCCCAAACCTGCGAGCATTGCGACCGGACGAACCATCTTGTTCAGCTCCCAAATATTCTGGCGGTCAGGCCGTGGCCGGCGTGGCGAGGGCCGACGTGGTGACGCGGGTTCCGCCCTTGCCCTGCAGCACAGCCTCGGTGATCGAATTCGGCATCGGCAAAGGACGTTCAATCCGCGACACGATCGGCAAAATGACCAGGAAGTGAGCGAAATAGTACAGCGCACCCAGCTGGCTCAGCAGCACCCACGGCTGTTCCGCAGGCATCATGCCGCACACCCCGAGCAGCAGCACGTCGGCGACCAGCACCCAAAAGAAGATGCGATAGAGCGGACGATAGTTGGTCGACCGCACCGGCGAACCGTCAAGCCATGGCAGGAAGAACAAGAGCGCAATCGACGCAAACATCGCAATCACGCCCCAAAGCTTCGCGTCGATCCACAGGAAGTTGAAGGTAAAGGCCTTCAAAATCGCATAGAATGGCAGGAAATACCATTCGGGCACGATGTGCGCAGGGGTCGAAAGCGGGTTGGCCGGGATATAATTATCCGGATGGCCGAGCAGGTTCGGGCTGAAGAAAATCAGGCTGGAGAAGACCAGCAGGAAGATGCCCAGGCCGAACGCGTCCTTCGCGGTGTAATAGGGGTGAAACGGCACCGTGTCCGATTCCGTCTTCACCGCGATCCCGGTCGGGTTGTTCGAACCCGGAATATGCAGCGCCCAGATGTGCAGGATAATCACCCCGGCAATCACGAACGGCAGCAAATAGTGGAGCGAGAAGAAGCGGTTCAGCGCCGCATTGTCCGGCACAAAGCCCCCCAGCAGCCACTGACGCAGCGGCTCACCAACCAGCGGAATGGCCGAGAAGAAGCCGGTGATAACCTGCGCGCCCCAGAAGCTCATCTGGCCCCAAGGCAGCACATAGCCCATGAACGCGGTCGCCATCATCAACAGGAAAATCACGACGCCCAGCAACCACACCATTTCGCGCGGCGCCTTGTACGATCCGTAATAAAGCCCTCGGAAAATATGGAGATAAACGACGATGAAGAACATGCTCGCACCGTTCATGTGCGCGTAGCGGATGAACCAGCCGTAATTCACATCGCGCATGATATGCTCGACCGAATTGAATGCGATATCCACATTGGCCGAATAGTGCATGGCCAAGATAATGCCGGAAATAATCTGCACCGCCAGCGCGGCTCCGGCGAGCACGCCGAAGTTCCAGAAATAATTGAGGTTGCGCGGAACCGGATAGCCCGCGCCGACCGCATTATAAACAAGGCGGGGGAAAGGAAGCCGTTCGTCAATCCACTGCGTGAATGGGTTGGTCGGCTGATACTGCTGTGCCCAGGGAAAGCTCATCTTCGCGCTCCTCAGCCGATCATCACAACGGTGTCGGACGTAAATTCATAGGGCGGCACGACCAAGTTGGTCGGCGCTGGACCCTTGCGGATGCGGCCTGCCGTATCATAATGCGAGCCGTGGCACGGGCAGAAATAGCCGCCGAAATCCCCCTTGGCCTCACCCTCCGCGGCGCCCAGCGGCACACAGCCCAAATGGGTGCAAACGCCCAGCGTAATCAGCCAATTTTCCTTGCCCGGTTTGGTGCGCTCGGCCAGTGTTTCCGAGTCTCGCAGGTCGCCTGCTGCGGTTGCGTTGGCGGTTTCAATCTCTTGCGGCGTCAGGTTGCGGACGAACACCGGCTGCTTGCGCCAGCTGGTCTTGATCGCCTGCCCCGGCTGGATCGCCGAGATGTCAACTTCCGACGACGATAGAGCCAGCACGTCGGCCGAGGGCGCCATTTGCGATACCAGCGGGGATCACCACGGCGGCCCGCGCCAACCCCGGCGAAACTTACCGTCGCGATATGGATGAAATCGCGCCGCCGCGGACCTTCTCCGACTCCGGCGTTGGTTTCCGATGTGCTGGCCATATTCTCGCCCTTGCGAACTTGCGTTAAAAAATGACAATTTCCGTAACGGCAGCAGGTCGCAAGTCTGTCCGGACAAGCCATCCGGCAAGGGCGTGGCTGCCGCCCCGATTGGCGGCCTGATAGCGAGCGCGTCCAGAATTGCCAACAGGCAATTTTCAGTTGCGAAACAGTCGCATTTCTACGGTCTGGGCGCTATGCCCCGTGCATGCGGATCGCTCTCTATCAACCCGACATCGCCGGCAATGTCGGCACTATTTTGCGGACCGCCGCCTGTTTCGGCATCGCCGTCGACATTATTGAACCATGCGGCTTTGCCTTTGCCGAACGCGCACTGAAACGCGCGGGCATGGATTATGCTGCCATGGCCGACGTGAAGCGGCACGCCGATTGGCTGAGCTACCAGCAGGCCAGCAATGCCGATGGCCGATTGGTGCTGCTCACGACCGCAGGCGCGCGCCCCCTGCCAGCCTTCACCTTTCAGCGCGGCGACCGGCTGCTCTTTGGCAGCGAATCCGCCGGTGTACCGCCCGATGTTCACGCCGCCGCCGATGCGCGGGTCACGATTCCGCTACGCGACGGATTTCGCTCCTTGAATGTCGCCGTGGCCGCTGGCATCGCTATGGCCGAAGCGCTGCGCCAGATAGAAGGATTTGCGTAATGTTGACTCTCGACGCCCAGCAACAGGCCGCTCGCACCTGGTTCGAAAGTTTGCGCGATCGCATCTGCGCCGAATTTACGGCCATCGAACGCGAAGCGGGCAGCGACGCCAGCTTCGACTATAGCGGATGGGACCGGGAAGGCGCGGATCTGGCCCCCGGCGAAGGCGGCGGCGGGGTGCGCGGAGTCATGAAGGGCAAGGTTTTCGAAAAAGTCGGAGTCAATGTTTCGACCGTCGGGGGAAAATTCGCCCCCGAATTTGCCGCCACCATCCATGGCGCCGACGGCGACCCCAGTTTTTCGCTACCGGCATCAGCCTGGTTGCGCATATGGCCAATCCGCATGTCCCGGCTGTGCATATGAACACGCGCTTTCTAGTGACCACCAAGCGCTGGTTCGGTGGCGGCGCCGATCTTAATCCGGCGCTACCGCAAGAGGCGGATACCGCGGCCTTCCATGCGCGGCTGCGCGCCGCTTGCGCGCCCTATGGCCCCGATGTTTATGAACGCTATCGCAAATGGGCCGAGGATTATTTCTTCATCCCGCACCGCAGTGTCCACCGCGGCGTTGGCGGGATTTTCTATGACCATCTTGAATGCACTGACGATCCCAGCTTCGATCGCAATTTTCAGCTGACCCGCGATGTGGGCGACGCTTTTCTCGACATCTACCCCCGCATCGTGCGCGGGCGGATGAACGACGCCTTCACCAAGGCCGATCTGGAGGCTCTATACCAGTGGCGCGGCCGCTATGCCGAATTTAATCTGGTCTATGACCGGGGCACATTGTTCGGCCTTAAAACCGGCGGCAACATCGACGCCATCCTGATGAGCCTGCCACCGCTCGCCAAATGGGCCTGACCGGCGGGGCGCTCAGCCCCGCCAACCCGCCGGAACCTTAGGCGAACACGTCGCTGCTGTCGCCGCCGCCAATTGCTTTGTAAATTCCCGCCGGCACGCCGACATAGACATAGGCCAGCGGTATACCGATAATTGCGCCCATTACCGACATCGCGACCATCGTACCGGTGCCCGGTTCACCCCCTGCCAGCATCGAAATCCCGAATATCATCGCAAAAATCGTCGAAATAATGACGATAATGATGCCGATCAGCACGAAATAACCCATGATCTTCCACTGCGAAGCCGCCGTCATCCGCCAGGATTCGGCCAGCCCGGTCAGCGGATTATAGGTGCGATTTGCCGCCATCACCGGCCCCATTACGCTGAACCGCGCCGACAGCCACAGCGCCGCCACGAGAAAAAGCGGAAAAACAAAGACCATCATCCCGAGGGAACCGAGCACCTGACTGTCGCTCGGGGTACCACCGCCCATCAGCACCGGCAGGATGGCCCCGCCGAAGAGCAGCGCAAAAATAACCCCGATGACGATGATAAAAGCCATCGTCACCAGCAGCACCGGCAAAGCTGCAATCAGGCCATAGCTGAGCGCCGATCCAACACTCTCTTGGCCGGGCGTAAGGCCCATGCGCCATGACGCGAAATAGCTGCCCATCTGCAAAATAAAGCCCAATATTCCGATCAGAAACATCGTGCTACCCAGCGCCGCGATCGACCCCGTGCCCGCGGCCAGTGCAGCCGGGTCCATCGTCGCGGCCCCGCCCAACAGCAGGTTGAGCAACGTTGGCACAGCGACCCCGACGCCAATCAGCGCGATCGCATGGTTCGGATGCTGGTCACTGAAAAAACTCGTCGCATAGGCCCAGGCCTGACTGATACTGATCTTGTTCATCTGTTCCTCCCCGAAATGGCTCAGTCAAAGGTTCGCGCGACATTGCTCGACGACAATTGCCGGTAAACCGCAGCGCTCAGCGCATAAGCGACCAGCGCACCCAGCGCTGCCATCGCCGCGTTAATCACGCTGGCGACGGCATGGCCAATCGTGCCACGCGCGCCGAACAGGCTGCCGGTGCTGTCCAGAATCAGCGTGACGATCGCCACCACCAGTTGCACCAGAAACAGCATCAGCGCGATGCGCCAACCGTTACCGCGCGTCATCGCCCAACTCTTGGCCAGCGCATCAATTGGACCGCGCGTCTCGCCCGCCGCCAATAACGCCAGCATGGGCGCCCAACGCCCTGTCAAATAAAGCGCCGGCAGAATAAACAGCAGGGCGGCAAAACCCATCGAAATCGCCTGAATAATGAACAGCAAGACAATTACAGGGATCAACGAGGCAGCAAAGGCCAGCGCTTCGCCAACGCTGGTGCCGCCGGGCGAAAGCCACAGCCGCATGACCGTCACCGCAGCGAAGGAGGACAGAAGAGCAACCAGCAACAGCAGCGGCGCGGTGCGCGAAATATCCGCCGCAATGTTTCCGCGACGGTCGCAAAATCGGCTCCCGTCGGCGGCTCCGTCGGTACCGGCCCAAGCAGCGCAAAAACGAGCGCCGGAAGCAGAACCAGCATGCCGACAATGGGCAGCGTCAGCGCGGGTTCCCACCGCATCAGCTGGACCGCATCGTCCCAGGCACTGCTCAAGCTAAATTTGGTCACAAGACCTCCCCAATAGGACCGACCGGCGGACAGTGCCGCCAATTATTGGGCCTGTCTAGGCCGCGAACTCATAAATAGCGCGGTTGAGGTTTGAGGCCATTTTGCTCAGGGCTAGGAGAAAAGCCGAGGGGATATGAAGATATCGCAAGGCTTTCCGACGCCGCCATGGGCAAAATGGGTCAAATCCGAAGGACGTCAAAGCCTGTCCCTGCGAAGGCAGGGATGGCTTCGATCTCGAAGCGAAATGCCCTTGCAGGCAGAATAACTGCCTGACTGCGGACATTTCCCTCCGATATCTTCGCCATTTTGACGCCTCAACCGCGCCATTTATGAGTTCACGGCCTAGTGTTCGCGGACCCTTGCTTTGCAGGGCGCTGTGCGTCACGGATTAGTCATGCCCGGCATCCCCGAACTGACCATCGCATCCGGCCTCACCGATTATAGCGCCGCACTGGCCGACATGGAGGCGCGCGCCGCCGCCATCTTCGCGGCCGAAGCTGACGAGCGCATCTGGCTGCTCGAACATCCGCCACTCTACACCGCCGGGACCAGCGCCGATCCCGCCGAACTGCTCGACCCGCGCTTTCCCGTCTTTC
>JAAUPH010000051.1 GCA_012035435.1 Sphingopyxis sp.
AAATCCCCATTCAGGCGGCGATCGGCGGCAAGGTGATCGCGCGCGAAACCATCGCCGCGCTGCGCAAGGACGTGACCGCCAAATGCTATGGCGCGACGCCACGCGCAAACGCAAGCTGCTGGAAAAGCAGAAGGAAGGCAAGAAGCGGATGCGCGAATATGGCAATGTCAACATCCCGCAGGAAGCGTTCATCGCCGCGCTGCGGATGGGAGATGAGGGGTAAGTTGCCCGCCCTCCAAAAGCAGCGTTCTACTTGCGGCCGCAATCGTCTCTTGCCGGTGCGCGATGATGATGCGGGTAATGCCCATCGCGCCGATGGCGGCATTGACCGCTTGTTCATGGCCGGAATCGAGGTGGGCCGTCCCTTCATCCATAATCAGGATTCTGGGCTGGCGGTAGAGCGCACGGGCCAGCAGCACGCGCTGCTTTTGCCCGCCTGATAGCGTTGACCCCATATCGCCGACCAGCGTTTCATAGTGCATGGGCATTCGGGCAATGTCATTATGAATGGATGCAGCCATTGCTGCTCCCATGACCCGCTCCATATCGATAGATTCGTCAAACAGAGCAATATTGTCGGCCAGACTGCCTGCGAACAGGCTATCTTCTTGCAGCACCGCCGCAATCTGGCCGTGAAAGCTCTTATAGCCGAACCGTGCGAGAGGCAGGCCATCGACCAGCACCTCACCCGCTTCCGGCTCAACCAGGCCGAGCAACAGCTTGACCAACGTGGATTTGCCGCCGCCCGATGGACCGGTAATTGCGACATGCTCACCAGGCTCAACGGTCAGATTGACGCCGCCCAGCACCAGCGGCTCGCTTGGCGCGTAGCGGTAGAATAAATCGCGCAGCTCGATGCGGCCTTTGAGCTTGGTTTCAATATCGGCGCTTTGGCCGAAGCTCTTATCCTGGTCGGATAGCGCAATGTCAGACAGACGTTCGAGGTGCAGGCCAAGCATTCGGAACGCGATGGCTTGATCGATCAGTGCTGCTGCCTTGCCAATGAACTGGCCCTTATAGGCCATATAGGCGAACACCATGCCGACGCTGAATCCCGCCCCTTCGATAACGAACCCCACCGCCAGCCAGATAGTGACGATATTCTCGATGCCAAAGATGATCGTGTTTGCCGTTCCCTGCCAAAGGCCGATCCGTGCCACGCGAACATCGGCATTGACCGCATCGGTTAGCCGCGTCTGCCACAGTGCATGACGCAGCGTCTCACGTCCGAACAACCGAAGCGTCGTCATGCCGCGCAATGTTTCGATGAGGATGCTTTGCTCTTTGCCGCCGGTGATGATCGAGGCCTCGATGGCCTCACGCTCGAACGAGAAAGAAATAAACCGGACGATAGTGTAGAGCACAAAGGCAATGATCGCCACAAAGGCCAGCAGCGGGCTATACCAGAGCATCAAGGCCAGCGTCAGGATCGCCATGATGCCATCGACGAGCGCCGCCACTGCGCCGGTGGTCAGCATGGACTGGATTGGGCCGATAGATTGAAAACGCGACAATATGTCGCCAGTGTGCCGTTTCTCGAACCAGTCGATAGGCAGTCGAAACAATCGCCGCGCAATGTTCGACGCCAAGCTGAACCCGATGCTCGTGCCCGCAACGAGAAGCACGAACGAGCGAAGCAGCGCTGCACCTGCATTGATGATGGTGAACAAGCCAAAACCAAGCGCCAATACGGTCAGCAGATCATTGTCGAGCGCAGGCACTGCCTGGTCGATGGCGAGCTGCATGTAATAGGGGGACGCCAGCACAAAGGCTTGCAGCACCAGCGTCAACACCAGCACTTGCAACAAGGCCTGCTTGATGCCGGTCATGCGTTGCCAGAGCTGCGATAGCTTTAACCGCTCGCGCTCTTTGCCGGTCTGGAAATCATTGCTGGGCCGAAGTTCCAGGGCAACACCGGTGAAATGGTCGGACATTTCGGCCATCGGCAGCCAGGTCGAGCGGCCATCGGGATTATGGATCAGCGCTCTATCGCCGTTGACCCTTTCGAGCACAACATAATGGTTCATGTCCCAGTGCAGCACCGCAGGAACATGAAGGTTGCCGAGCTGCTCTAATGGCAGTTTGACCGCTCGCGGGGTAAGTCCGATCTTATCGGCCAACCCGATCAGCGTTTTAAGCGCCGCACCGCGCATACTTGGCGCAAAGCGGCGGCGCATCGTTCCCAAATCGATGTCGAGGCCGTGATAATTGGCGACCATTGTCAGCGAAGCGAGGCCGCATTCGGCAATCTCGGTTTGCCGCACAAGCCGCACCCGCGAGCGGGTCAGAAAACCAAGATCGAGCATCGCCTACCGCCGCCGCACGGCGAACAGCGGCTCGAACAGCCATTCAAGCAAGGATTGCTGTTCTGTGACAATCCTTGCGGTCAGGGACATGCCCGATACCAGAGATTCATTGCGGCCATAAGCGGTGATGCTCGCCGTATCGATTGCGACCGTGACCGGATAGACTGCAATTGTCGAACTATTCGGCCCCTGGGCATTGACCGCACTTGCCGACACGGTCTGCACTTTGCCGGTGACCGTGCCGAAGCGCTGATAGGGGAAAGCATCAATGGCAAGCCGCACCTGCTGCCCCTGTTTCACAAAGCCAATGGCAGCGCTTGGCACAGCCAGTTCGGCCCGCAACTTTGCGCCCGCTGGCACGATGGTCATCAATTGCCCTTGCGGACTGGCAGGCTGGCCGACGCGGGCGATGAGTGCAGTGACACGTCCTGCAACCGGAGCGCGGAGCACATAGGACCGAGCACCCGCCGTGCTAGCCGCTTGCTGGGCGACTTGCGCCCGTGTTGCCGAAAGACTTGCGGTCTGGGCGCGGGCTTGTGCCGATATTTGCGCGGCAGAGCGCTCATTCTCGGTTACGGCAGCACGTTTGGCGGCGAGCGATTGTTCGAGCTGTGAAAGCCCCTGTTGCCGTGCAAGCAAAGTCTCTTCGCGCACTTGCAGATCCCGCCCGCTGATGAATCCCCGATCGGCGATCGTGCGGGCGCGGTCGAGATCCTTTTGCGCCGACGCGATCAGAGCGCGTTGGGTGGTTATCTGGGATTGAAGCTGCGCAATCTCGGCAGCAAAGCCGGAGCGCTGTGCCACGAGCTGGGAAGCCTGTGCCTGAGCGGATGCTTGCGCCGCGTCCGATTGGGCGACGAGGCTTGCATCCTGCCGCGCTATAGCGGCTTCAACCAAGGCAGCAGGGGACAATACCGCCGCGCCATCCTCCTCGGCGCGGATCGTGGCCAGTTCTGCGCCAGCGGGTACGTTCTGGCCATCGCGGACTGATAGAGCTGCAATCACACCGCTGCGTGTTGGAACAATCGACGAAACGCCTGTGTCAGGGGTGATCGTGCCGGTGACGGTCTCGACGCGGGAATAGCTCGCCAACGACAGAAACAAAATCCCCGTCGCAACACCGCCAAAGATCAAAAAGCCAATGCTCTGCCACGCAACGGACACCACAATCGCCACGTCTCCTGACAAGCGATTATAATGTATTGCTACAGCCTCTTTTCTAAACAAGTCGCCCAGAAATTTTTCACAGTGCATTTATTCGTCGAGTTTCCTCACCGCGGTGAATTTAAGCACAGAGGTGAGGACTCGTCTACGGGCAGTTCCCAGATGTCTTTCTTATAACAGAGCCATCTCTATTATACGTATATTCGGATATTGATCTACAGCCATTGGCGTTAAATAAATCAAAATATCTGAACAAACCGAACATAGCCACTGCCGTCAAGATCGACGAGGCTAGCACTGCCATCAAGACACGTTGAGGCGAACGTGTAATGTTCAATTACATACGGTGGTAGTTTTCACCAACCGCCCCTTACTATCATAGACATTGGTCGTGGTGCAGTCGTCTGTGCGAGTGCCAGATGACAGTACTGCTACCACAACTGATACGATTGCCGTCCCGACAGCAGCAGCTGTAGCAGCACAAGGGGCACTGGCGGCACAAGCCGCAATCGGTGCTAGCGGACCTGGACCGCCACCGACCTCCGCGATCTCGTCAAAGCTCAGTACTTGAATCCCACCAGCAGGTGCGAAAGCGGTATTGTGACCCATGTAAGACATACACTCTCCATATTTCCATATTAAGCTGCGTCATTGCGGCTCAAGTTGAATATCCCCCCCCCCTCCGCCGTTATGTCAATAGTCTTTGCGACAGTCGAAGCATTATAATGTAAATCATATTATATACTTACATCATTGAAAGCACCACGCTCTTTGAGAGCCGACTGGCACGGAAAACCGAGGCGCGAAGCGGCTTCCTGGCATTCATGCCTGAACGATGCGAGCTTCAGTTTCGAGATGGAGACGAGCGCGGCGCTGGGCTTTGGGTTCCGCTGCGGTTTCCTGGGCCTGTTGCATCTGGAGATTATCCAGGAGCGGCTGAGCCGCGAATATGATCTGGACCTGATCACCACCGCGCCGTCGGTGGTCTATAAGCTGGCGCTGACGCGGTCGAAAGACGGCGGCCCGACCGAAATGGAGCTGCACAACCCCGCCGACATGCCCGACCCCAACCGAATCGAGGAAATCGAAGAGCCGTGGATCCACGCGACCATTTATGTTCCCGACGAATATCTGGGCTCGATTTTGAAACTCTGTCAGGATCGGCGCGGGATTCAGACGGGGCTGACCTATGTCGGCGGGCGCGCGCAGGTGCAATATGAACTGCCGCTCAACGAAGTGGTGTTCGATTTTTATGACCGGCTGAAGAGCATCAGCCGCAGCTATGCGAGCTTTGACTATCATCAGGTCGGCCACCGCGCGGGCGACCTTGTCAAGATGAGCATATTGGTCAACAATGAGCCTGTCGATGCGCTGAGCATGATCGTGCATCGCGGTACCGCCGAGCAGCGTGGGCGGGGCATGTGCGAGCGGCTGAAAGACCTGATCCCGCGCCACATGTTCAAAATCCCCATTCAGGCGGCGATCGGCGGCAAGGTGATCGCGCGCGAAACCATCGCCGCGCTGCGCAAGGACGTGACCGCCAAATGCTATGGCGGCGACGCCACGCGCAAACGCAAGCTGCTGGAAAAGCAGAAGGAAGGCAAGAAGCGGATGCGCGAATATGGCAATGTCAACATCCCGCAGGAAGCGTTCATCGCCGCGCTGCGGATGGGAGATGAGGCGTAGTGGGAAAGACTGTCTTTGAACGCCACAAGCAACCCTGGACCGCGCAGGAGATCGACAAGCTGCACACGCTGGCCAGGAAAGGCATGGGGTTGCAACAAATTGCGAAGGCGCTGACGCGGAGCGAGGAATCGGTGAAGGCGCGCGCGAAAGCCGATGGGGTGGCAGTGGCGAAACTTAGGTGACGGTGCGGCGGGTTTGTTGGGGGGGGGGGGCGGAACGTCCGGTTTCAAAAGCAAAACGCAACAAGCGGACGTTAGGTTTAGAGTACTCAGTGAGGAGAAACCCCTCCGGCTTCAGCCGGATGCTGGCTTCAGCCAAAGCCTCGGCTGATAGCGTGAGCAGCAACGCCAGCAACGGTGCGCTCAACGTTAGCAGGATGGGCGCTACGAATGTGAGCATTGGCAGCTACGATTGCGAGCGGCTACAGATAGTTCCCGGTGCCGTCAGGTCGGCAGTACACGTCTGAAGAAATAGTGCAGCACGAAGTGGCCGGGCGACACGACTGCCACTAGCTCCCATCCTTGCTGTCCCAAGTCGCTCAACGAGGCCTGATCGAGCTTCTCCTCGATCACCAGATAGTCCCATTTCATTTCAATTCTCCTGATCGGTCAACGTTTGCATTCGCGGCGGCTGGGGTCACGGTCGCAGCGTTGCTTGCGCGCGCGGTCGGCCATGATCTGGGCATCGCGGGCAATTTCGCTTGTCAGCCGCGTCTTTTCGAGATCCTCGATCTGCTTCAGGTCACGCCGACGCTGCTGGGCCAGCATACAGTCACTATAGGCGGGCGAGCCATAGCGCGCTCCGAAATTGGCACAGATGGTCGCATCATGCTGGAGATTCACTTGCTGCCGCTCGGTCCCGGATATGCAACCGGCCAGGCTGATGCCCAGCAATGCGACAATTCCAACCGATTTCGCGAATTGAGGAAAAGGGGGAAATGTCTGGTACGCCATTACAATAACTCCAATTGTTTAAGGGTTTCAGGGCGCGGAGCCGCCCTTCGACGGCGCCGCTCATGCCATGTGGGTCATTGGGTCACCGGGATGCGGGCGACGACCTTGATCTCAAAATCGAACCCGGCGAGCCAGTTGACGCCGATGGCGGTCCAGGTCGGATAGGGCGCTGCTGGAAAGTTTTCGTCCTTGATCGCCAGGAAGCGATCGAACTGGCTCACCGGATCAGTGTGAAACGTGGTCACGTCCACGACATCGTCCAGCGTGCCGCCCGCAGCGGCCAGAACCGCTCGAAGATTGGCAAAGGCCAGCCGCAACTGATCTTCGTAAACAGGCTCAGGCGTGCCGTCATCGCGGCTGCCGACCTGCCCCGCTACGAATACCAGGTCGCCGCCGCGAACTGCGGCGGAATAGCGATAATCGTCATAGATGGCCTGCCGTCGGCCGGAAAATGGCGTCGCGTTCTCTCATGGGTCATGTCCTTTGCAATTGGCGCCTTCACTGGCGCGCAGTTTTGATATACTGATCGTATGTCAATTATTCACATACGTTTCGTATGTTAATTGAGTTTGGCTGGATTGCGACGATCGGAGGCGTATGACCGGCAAAACCCGAGCGATGATGATGGCGGAGACCCGGGGCAAGCTCCTCGCCGCCGGGCGCAAGGCGTTCGCCGAAAAGGGGTTTGCTACGGCGTCGATGGACGATCTGACCGCTGCCGTGGGCCTGACGCGGGGGGCGCTCTACCACCATTTCGGGGACAAACAGGGGCTGCTTGCAGCTGTGGTGGCCGAAATCGACGGCGAGATGGCGACCAAGGCGAAAGCCGCCGCCAGTGCGCACGACCCCTGGGCGGCTCTGGAGGCGGAAGGCGTCGCCTACATCGAACTGGCACTCGACCCCGAGGTGCAGCGCATCGTGCTGCGCGACGGCCCGGCGTTTCTGGGCGATCCTTCGCAATGGCCGAGCCAGAACGCCTGTCTTGCCGAAACCCGCCTCGCACTGGCACAGTTGGCCCGGAATGACCGATTGAAGCCGGTTGATATCGATGTCGCCGCGCGATTGCTGAATGTGCTGCTCTGGACGCGGCGCTGTGGGTCGCGGCGAGCAGCGACCCCCAATCTGTGTTGCCCCGGGCGATCGAAGCATTCCGGGCAATGGCGAGGGGCCTGCTGCAATAAACGCGTCATGATGGGCCTCAGTGTGCAGAGGCGGTGGGACGGATGGTGATCTCGCTTGTGTCGACGCTTGCTGGGGCGTCGATCAACTGGCGCACGGCGCGTGCGATGTCTTCGGGTTGCAGCGCAACGGCGCGGTAATCGCCCATCAGCGCGCGCGTGTCCTGATGAGTGATGGTCGATGCCAGTTCGCTCTCGACCACGCCCGGATTTACGCAGGTCACACGGATTGCCGGGCTTTCCTGACGTAGCCCGTCTGAGATCGCACGCACCGCAAACTTGGTGCCGCAATACACGGCGGCCGTTGGCACGGCCCGCAGTGCGCCGATCGAGGCGATGTTGATAATCTGACCTTCGCCTTGCCGTTCCATGACCGGCAGGACAGCGGCAATTCCCCAAAGGACACCCTTGATGTTCACATCGACCATATGCTCCCATTCTGCGAGTTTGAGAGCGGACATGGGCGACAGCGGCATCACACCGGCGTTGTTCACAAGCACATCGATGCGGCCCCAGAGATCGACTGCAGTCTGCGCAAACCTCTGCATGGAACCAATGCTGGTCACGTCCAGTGACAACGTCGCGACTTCGGCGCCGTTGCCGCGCAGATCGTCTGCGATGGCATCCAACCGATCGGTACGCCGCGCGCCCATCAGGACCTTGGCGCCCCGGGCGGCAAGCTCGCGGGCGATGCCTTCACCGATGCCGCTGGAGGCGCCGGTAACCAAAGTGACTTTGTCCATGTCCTTCTCCGCTCCCACCTGAGTGCAGGTCGGAATATGGACTCCGGCGGTTGTAAAGGGTATCGCCCAATCGCTGGACTTATTGGTTAGCTAGCTGCGACAATGAAGGTGGCCAATGGACCTGAACTTGCTACCGCTTCTGCTCGCAGTTGCCGATGAGCGGAACTTTCGCGCCGCAGCGGACCGGCTTGGGGTCACGCGGTCCGCCGTCAGCCAGGGCATCCGCCGGCTTGAGGATGCCGTGGGGGTACAGCTGGTGATGCGAACCACCGCGCGGTTCGCCTGACGGAGGCCGGCGAGAGGCTGGTGGACAGTGTGCGCGCGCCATTGGGGGCGGTTCAGGACGCAATTGAGGTCAGTACAGACGCGCCTAGTGGCAGGCTGCGGCTGGCCGTATCCTCGATCGCTGAGGATTTCCTGTCTGGCCCTTTGCTGGCGCGCTTTGCTGAGACGCACCCCAATGTCACCGTTGATGTGACCGTGACAGACGACGAGCTGGACATTGTGGCGCATGGCTATGATGCGGGTGTTCGCCTGTGCGAAGTGATTGAGCAGGACATGATCGCCGTGCCGGTCAGCGGTCCGCAATCGGAAGTGGCGGCGGCTTCACCTGGCTATATCGCGCAACATGGCGCACCAGATCATCCGAAGGACCTTCTGGGCCATCGTTGCATCGGGTGGCGGCCCGGTCCCAACACGGCCCCGTGGCGATGGGAGTTCGAGCAGGACGGCAAACCCTTCGACGTCATGGTCGATCCGCAAGTGACGACCAATGATCTGCGGCTGATGTTGCGTGTGGCGCTGGCGGGAGGTGGCATCACCTTTGCGCCGCGAGACTGCATGAAGGAATATTTTGACAGCGGTGCGCTGGTCCCGTTGCTCACGGACTATCTTACGCCCTTTACTGGTTTTTTTCTTTACTTCCCCCAGCGCAAGCACATGGCACCCAAGCTGCGCGCTTTGGTCGATCACGCTCGCGGATGGCGTGTTGCAGGCTGATCACCATACTGCCACCGGACCATCGTAGGGGCGGTCAGCAATGGTCGTCTGTGTCGGACTGTCGAGCGACGAAGGGGACCGTGCAGTATGTCTGCAGGATCGTGCGCGAGACCTTCGAAACTACCCGATTGCAGTCTGTCATGCCTCGGGAGAGGTGCACTCACCTTTGAGTTCGCCTCGCATTGCTCAAAACCCCATGTCCGCTTTCGAAGAACCATAACAGCGCCGAATATGACTGCAATCTCGTCGCGAGCAGGCATGATCCTGTCGGGCACGGCTTCCTTGCGCGCCGGCATCCCTATGGCCAATTCGCGCCCGCCAGCCCCACAATCACATCTGGCCGGTTCATGTTGGCTGCGGGCAAGCCGCCGTAGCTTTGCGGCTGGCCGGGGTTGGTCCAGTCGCAGGGGCCGGTGAGCAAGTCCCATGCGGCGCGCTTGGCGGGATCGTCGGCGAGGCTTCGTCTGAAATTGTCGCGGATTCGGCAAATCAGCATGGCAAGATGGTCGCGCGCACCGCCGCCCTCTTGTTCCTCGTCCGCCGCTGCCTGTTTTGCCTCTGCTTCCCATTCGGCGCGCCACCGGTCCTTGAGCTGCTGGAGCCGCGCGGGAGGCAGCCATTGGGGGCGGAGGGGTTTAGCGAACCGCCATATTCCTCGGGAAAGCGCTGTTGAACCACCCACATCATCGCGCGTGTGTTATATTTGCGGCGTTCGAGGACGATTTCGCCATCCTTTAGCAGGCGTTCAGGTGTGCCGTGGATCGCGTGGTCGATCAGCGTGTCGAGCACGCGGCGCGCGCCGGCCTCTATCGCGGCTTCCCATGCTGCGGCGAAGCTGTCCGCCCCCGCCTCGATCATGCCGAGCGGGGCGGCGTAGGCCGAGCAGCCGGCGTCGATCGCGAGCTGGAATGGTAGTGCGGGTCGTAGGCGTCGGGGTTGGGGGCGAAGGAGCGCGCGGGGCCGTGTTCGAAGCCCTGGTCGACCGGCAGGATCACCATCTTGCCGGTTCCGGCCAGCCTGCCGTGGTTCAGCATCCGCGCCAGATTCGCCTTCGTACCGGCGTTGTCGGCGCTGTACCAGGAGAGGATTTCCTTCACACGCTTGGTCGTCACGAATGACCTCCGAATGACCCCGGGACTCGCGCCCGGCTGAATCGCGGGGATCTTATCTCACGAACTGCTGAGCGGCCCCCCGGCCGGTTTGCTGTCAAGCAAAGCCCATGCCGTGCCGTATCGAGACAGAGATGCGCACCCGTGCTGTCCGGATCGTCTGCACCGTCGGGCCCGCGAGCCGCTCGAACGAGACCCTGCTCGGACTGATCGAGGAGCTTCTCGACTACCAGCGCGCGCTCCACGCGGTGCCGCTTACCGGTGTCGGCTTCGACCTGCCATTCAGCACCACCGAAAGTAGCATTTCAGCATTTCTCCATTCAGAGAATGATGGCTTGAGAAGCAACCCGATCTAAGTCCGCCGCCGCTACATTACTCAGCGTTACAAGGGTGACAGGATTCGAGTTAAAGTCGTTCCCCAACTTCGCCTGAATGACTGTATCAGAACCCACCTGTTTCAATTGCAAAACCTGATTCAGGAGGTCTGGGTTTGCCCGATCGAACTTATCCACAATCTGACTGAAATCCAGCAAATCACGATTAATATCGAAATCCCTAATCCGATCGCCTCGATCGCGAACCAGACCTACCGCAAGTTCAAGACGATCCTGCTGGTCGAGCATGACATGCAGGTGGTCATGGGCATTTGCGAGCGCATCGCCGTGCTGGATTACGGCGTGAAGATCGCCGAAGGCACGCCGGCGGAGATCCAGGCCGACCGCCAACGGCTGCGTCGTGAGGTCGAGCTGGCCCGCGATCAGGCCTTGCAGGAAATCTGGACTCAGGCCGCACAACTGGCCACCGGTCAGCCTCGCCCGAATCGACGCCGACGCCGTGGTCTGCAACGCCGACGTGCAGCGCACGCTGGCGAGGCACCGAGCCCAACCTCAGATCGCGAGGACGCCCTCGATCTCGCTCGCGGTGTGGCCGTCACCCGCCGACCGAGCCTTTTCAAGTCCAACGCCGAGGACCCGACGAGCGTCGTCATGACGAGGAGTTCGGGGCCATGGCTCGGCCCGGCCCAGAGGGTCAGCGCGGTCAACAGCTTGACATCTCCGCCGCCGATCCAGCCGACGACGAACGACACGAAACCGACTGCAAAAACGATGCCCGCCAGCACCAGATGTTCCTTGACGGTGGAGAGGTCGAGCCTGAGCGCCGCGTAGACGACAAACAGCACAACGAGCGCCGCG
>JAAUPH010000052.1 GCA_012035435.1 Sphingopyxis sp.
CCGCCACCAGACCAGCCCGGACGGCTGGATTCACTGGCAGGACAATACCAAATTGGGCCTGAAGGACGGCAAGGTCGTCCCCATTGTCCAGGAATATGTCCTCAACACCTATACCAGGTTCGACGGATATAATGTGAAAGCCGCCGACGATTATTGGGCCGCAACCAAGGACTATTGGGCTGTGGTTAGGGCGCAATGGGAAAAAGTCGCAGCGACCAAAGGCGGCATCGGCATTCAGGAAGAAGCCGAGACCGGGACTGTGATTTCTGCGCGTCTGCTCGAAATCGCTGACGAGATTCAAAGCGGCAAGCTGAAGCAGGACAAGGCCATCGCCGAAGCGGTGAAGCTGATCGACAGCAATACGAAACCTCTATGAAACGCTTAGGTCGCCGACGCCACGCACTCGGCGGGAACAGCCCTACTTTTCGCGGCGCTGTCGCACCGGTGGAGGCGGCTCTCTTTGATTGCCTTTGCGGATCGAGTTCTAGCTCGGGTTCCGATTAGCGCCTGCGGGCAGGCCCGCACTGCGCTCTATTTCGCGATCCCGTCTGCGCGGGACCGCTCCACCGAGCCGCCGATGGCGTCTCGGCCTGCCGGTGACGATCGCTGGCGCATGGCGGGCCTGACGGCCCGCCGCAAATGAGCGGGATTCGCCGATGTCGCACTCTTTCCCGCTTCGCTCCTGAGGGTGCGGCGCTTTTGAGCTGACCCGCTGGCACTCATGCGGCGCTTCTTGCCGTATGGGCGCTGGCGCACGGCGGCGCGCGCACACCATCCATCGGCGTCGCGCCTTGCAAGGGTGTGCAGGTGAGGTGGCGCTTTTTGCCTATGCGATGTCTTGTGCGTTCATTCGCCCGTAGGTTTAAGGCCGAGGACCTCTTCGGCTGTCTGGACAGCGCTTTGCTCTCCAATTTCGCAGCCCAGCCCATGCGCATAGCCTTTGAGGAAACTTCTGCGGGCGACACCGGCATAAATTGCAGCCTGCCATTTGGCGCGCTCAGCATTTGCGCCTGAGAGCTGCCGTACCACCCCCCTGAACGGGATGAAGCCACCAAGGAAATTGCCGCCCAGTTTAAGCCCCTTGTTGATCATCCCCTCCTTCTCAGGCGGAGCGTCGGCATCGGGGCCAAGAACATCTTCCAGACGCCTGATTTCGTCGTTCACAGCGCCGCACCCCTCGATGCCCGACAGGTCGTAGGGCGCCTCTTGGGCAGTCCCTAGGACAAGCGGGACGTCCTCGCTGCGCAGATTGAGATCGGACAGGGGCTGTGTGATTGCATCGACGGTGTCTCCGCCAACGCTGTCGTTTTTCTGTCCGCTTTGGGCGGCGGCAGGGCTGCAAATTGCAAGCGAGGCTGCACAAACGGAAAGCGCAAGGAGCATGCTCCTGCGCTTTCCGCCCCGATGCTCGGACGACCCGAAGGGCACCGGGAGCCGATCAGCCATTGTCGCTCTCAGACGACTTGTCGCTGGCTGACGCGGATGGTTTGGACACTGCGCTGCGCGCCTTCTCGATCAAGGTGCCACCGATCTCGGTTACGCGGTCTTTGATCTGCCCAAAATCAACCGCTGCAATCTCCTCTTTGACCCGCTCGGCAACATCTTCGCCCTTGGCGCGAACGCTGTTGAGGTCGACTGCTGCGACCATGTCACGGGCTTGTTCGGAAGTTGCCTTGATCCGGTCCATGGCACCATCTGCAGCGCCGCTGAGCGTTCCAAGCATGCTGCCCGCAATCGTTGTGGCGAGGGGCTGCTGGAAATCCTCGGTGATTACCTGAAGGATCGTTGTGACCTGCCTGGGATCAAGGCCGCTTGCGCTCGATGCCTGGATCAAGGCTTTTGCCAGATCGGAGTCTTTGCCTGATAGCTGCTCGAACAACTTGCTGCCAGCCACTTGGACCTCGGCCACTGGCATGCCCGTCCGCTCGGCAAGATTGGCAAGATTAACGACATTATTCATGGAGATTCTCCGATGTCTGCGGGGCAATTGTTTGGCCGGTTTGATCGGGCATATTGCCGTCTTGGCCAAGGTTGGGACCAAGACCGGCCTGTTCGCGCATGAGGCGCAGTTCCCGCTTGAGCTCCGCCTTGTCTGTCAGCCGGGCAAACCCGCTGCTGAGCAGACCAAAAAAGGCCATGCTGCCGTGCACTAACAGAGGGATAAGCTCGGGCTTGGTCGTGAGCATCACGGCAACCGCTGCGAGCGCTGCGATCAGCACGAACTCCGCCGCAAAGATCGTAACCACACGCACCTGATGAGCCCGCCAAGTGTCAGCAGCGCGCCAAAAACGGTCCACAGCACCCCCAGAATGGAAGCCCCAGCTCCCTGCTCGAGGCCGGTGAATGGGGCGACCCAAAAAGGCGAAACCAGTTGCACGACGCCAAGGATCAGTATCGGAATGCCGGTGGCAGCAGCGATATGGTCGACCGCGCCGCCGGTTCGGGCTGGCCGTGCGTTCTTGTCAACGAGCGGCTGAATGGAGGTCTTCTTGAGCATGGGCGTTCTCCGAATGGCACGTTGTTTCAGCTGCTGGCCTCGCTGAGACGCTCAGCCTCGGCCATCATTGCTTGCCCGCGCTCGATTTTGGCCTGTGCCTTGTCGACGGCTGCCTGAGCTTTTCTCTGGGCCTTGGCGGCCTTATCGAGCGCCTTGATGGATGATTGCGCCCGGTCGTTGAAATTCTCCCACGCCTTGGCAAATTTGGCGATGTCCTGCCCGTAGCTGCGTGCGCGGTCGGGGTCGGTAATCGACATTGCCTGTGAAACAAGCGCCTGAAATTCTGCCCTTGCATTCGCGGCCTGAGCTTGCGCAGCATCGCGGGCGTTCTGGGCATTGACCACGGCGGCGCTGTGTTTCACCAGAGCGTTCTGTGCGGTTTTAAGTTCTGCTAGCCCTGAAGCCTCAAGCTTGCTGCCCTTGTTCCAGTCACTCTGGTATTTGCCGGTGACGACGATGGTTTGCTCCGCAGCCGTGTCCTGTGCGAAGGCTGCCGCCGGTATAGCCGTGGTAGCAAGAGCGAGGCTCAGCGCGGCAAAGATCGATTTCATGTGGGTTCTCCTGACGAAACGTGTTGAGCGGTTTCTAACTCAGGACAGTGATCCACCATAACGGGATTGTCAGAACTTAGAATTCAGTTTATCCGAATTGAATGGACATCACCATTCTTCGAACATTCATCGCCGCCGCAGAAACAGGAAGCTTTGTTGGCGCGGCAAGGCGCGTGAATGCCAGCCCGTCGAGCGTCACCGAACGGATCAAGCAACTTGAGCATCTGGTTAGCGTGCGGCTGTTTGATCGTGACAAGCGGGGATGCCGGCTAACAGCTGCGGGCAAGAAGTTTCTCACACCTGCCACTCAAGCCGTGCGCGCGATCGATATTGCACGGCATGAGGTGGCCTTGCCAGACAGGTTTACACGGTCGATTTCGTTGGGTGCGCAATACGTATTGTGGGACCAACGGCTGCTGGCGTGGCTTGCGCAGGCCCGGATTGACCATCCTGATACGGCCTGGCGGGTGTCTAGCGGTGCATCGGCGCGGCTCAATCGCGATCTTGCCGAGGGCTTTATTGATATCGCCGCCATGTATGATCCGGTATTCAAGCGCGACCTTGGATCGGAGATCCTGTTCGATGATGAACTGGTGCTCGTTACCGCAGGCGATCCGGCTGATTGGCGCGATAGCTTTGTCCGGATCGAATGGGGCCGGGAAATGGGGGCGGAAATCGCAAGCAGGCTCGACATCACGCCCCAGTCAGGCCTTATTCTTGACCTTGGCGCACGGTCGGCGGACTGGCTGAAGGCTCACGCGATGGCCGGTTACATGCCGCGGCGCTCAGTCGCAAAATCGCTTGCCGATGGCTTCCTGACCATTGTGCAGGACACGCCGACCTTTCCATTTCCTGCCTATGTTTGCTGGAACCGAGAGCTAGACCCTGCGCTGGTTGCCCAGATTGTAATGTCATTGAAGGTTGCCAAGCTGGACTGACCGTCGGGTAACTACGTCACTTAATAGCCCTCACAACCGACTTTTGGCTTGGGCCTCAGCGACAAATTATTGCAAAATCCGTCAAACGGCCTTTCCAAACGTGATGAGTGGCAGGCGGTCTGTGCGTCATTTTTTCCAACGCGCCTTAGCGTATATCTGTGCCCGGATTATGTCGTGACCCCAGTTGGTGACGTTGAACCGGCTTTGATCGATCTCATAGAAATTGGCGGTTCCGCCCAGCGCGATTTCGAACGCATCGCCTTTATGCTCGAATTGCAGATCGGCGGTATACCAGCCGGTCGGGCCTTGCTTCGCCAGCGTGCCAGCGCCGCTATTGATCCCGGTGACATAACCGTTCGACGTCAGCCCTTCGGATGATGCAATTTGGTATGTCGAGACGTTCAACCGCGCATCGAACGGCCCGACAGGATGTTCAAGCTTCAACCCGGCCAGATATTCGTTCCGTGCGGTGCGCGAAAGATTGGCTCCGGCGGCGTTCCACGTTCGGCCCAATGTCGTGACGCGGCCCTCGAACACCGGCGCGCCGTTCGCATCGCGCAAATAGGTTTCGGGCGCATATTGGCGGTCGAGATTATACCAATAGATGAACAGCGCCTGCGCTTTCAGCCGTCCATCGTCATAGCCGAGTTTCAGTTTGGTCTGCGATTGTGTAGTGGCGGCGGGCGATTGCGCGGCAAAGATCGGGGCGGGGTCGCCAGTGCCCGCAACGCGCGTTAGGACATCGGGATCGATCACCGCGCCGGTGACCGAGGTTCCCGGTGCTGTGCCTGTTGCAGGCGTCAGGAAATACCAGCTTTGCGGATGACCATCGTTACGAAAATAGCGCGTGGTCAGCCGCACCGAGAGCGGCCCGTCCTTCTGCTTCCAGCCAATGCCCGCTTCTGCCGAATAACCTGTGTAGCTCGTATCGGTGCCATATTGCTTATAGGGCTGGATGAAGCCCTGCGTTGTCACAAACGCTTCTGTTCCCTTGGGTTCGCGGGTTGAAATGTTGATGATTCCGCCCATCGAATTGCCGGTATAGCGCGACGAATAGGGGCCATAGACGATGTCGAACTGTGCGACTTCTCCCGGCCCGACCGCGCCCCATTTGGGCGCGAAGCCGAACGAGTTGCCGAGGAAGTTCGACACGACAAAGCCATCGACCATCACCAATGCGCGGGCGCTTTGCGTGCTATGAGTGCCGCGAAATCCGGGAACGCCGTTGCTGTCGCCGCTATAGCGTTTGCGCACGAAAAAGTTCGGCGCATATTTCATCAGGTCTTCGACATTGAAGGCGTTCACGGCGGCAAATTGTTCTTCGCCCAGACTGACCGCGAGGCCGCGCGGTTCGATTTCGATGGGCGCGTCGCGTTGCCCTACGACGAGGATGGTGTCAGATTCGGCGGTAGCATCGGTATCGTCAGCCCATGCCGGTGGAGAAAGCGCAACAAGAGCCGCGCCGGTAAGCAATGAAAATTTGGTCACAATTGAGTCCTTGGGAGATAGATTCGCGGCAGGCAGCGCCCGATGGGCAATGCCGCGCGATGAATTTGGGAGCGTTGGAAAAGAGCGCGCTTGCTGCCAGTCAAAACGACCGTATCAGCGCACCTCGAAAATTCAGCCGTGCAAGGGCGGCGCGCGCATCGGCGGATGCCAGCGAAGCCCGCGCTGGGCAACGAACTGCGGCACGAACGCCGCGCCAGACATCAGGATAAACAGCAGAGCGACCGCAAGCAGAGCCGCGTCGGCTCCACCCATTGCCGCCATCGACAGTGCCGAGAACGCGCACACGCCGTCCGTCTTGCCTTTGTGCGAAGGTTCGGCGGGCGCTGCCCGGTCCATCGGAACCGTGATCGTCGTCGTTTGTGCCAAACCCATGCCATCGGTGCACAGGCCAACCGTAAACGTCTTCGACCCTGCCGAGACCATATAACCCGATGGCACCAGCGCCTTCATGCAAAGCGCCATCGCCACCATCAAAAGGGCGAGGATGGGCCGAGCGTGAATCAGGTTCCGGAGCAAACGCATGTTCACGCGTTAATCGAAAGGGAGATCAATGTCATTTGATAACGACGGAAAGTCTTAGGGTTGCGACGGCGACGGTCAGCGTGATGTTGATGCGCATCTCGTCTTGCAAGCAGGGAAAATTATAGCCCCAACGGACGCGTAACAGACGACCAAAATTCAGCCAGTTTCGGCAAGAGAAACACATCTGAGCGAAAAAAATTCTACACAGTTCCTGCACAGGTCGAAAATGCTCAATTTTCTTCAATGAAAACAACGACTTATTAGTAGACGATATAATGGTCGGGGAGACAGGATTCGAACCTGCGACCCTCTGCTCCCAAAGCAGATGCGCTACCAGGCTGCGCTACTCCCCGACCGAGGTGGGGCCTTTAGCATGATCGGCGTCGTTGTCTATGCCGCCGATGTCGCGACCAGAGTCGAATAGAAATCGATCATCCGTTTCAGGTTCGCGAGCGACATATGCTCGTTGGTGCCATGGATCATCGTCGCACTCTTGATGGTGAAGTGCATCGGCATGAAGCGATAGACATCATCGCTAATCCCTTCAAAATTGCGGCTGTCTGTGCCGCCGACCACCAGATAAGGGCTGATGGGTGCGCCGGGGGCATGCTGCTGCGCCGCGGCGGCAACATAATTCCAGCCAGCCGAGCTGGTCGATGAGACTTTGGACGGTTCATTCGGCGGACGTGACCAGCTCAAGTCAACGGGCATGCCGCGCGTAGCGACGCGGGCGCGGTTCATGATGTCGCTTGAGCGGTTCCACGGCGCGATGCGGTAATTGATGAGCGCACTCGCCGATTGCGGCAGCACATTTTCCTTGGGGCTGCCGATCAACATCGTTGGGGCAATTGTGGTGTGAAAAGCCGCAGCGCCCGAAGGGGTTGCGGCGACTTGTTCACGTAGCAACGCGCCAAACAGCCATTGGTTGGCAACCGCCATGCGTGTTGCTCCGCCCGCCTCGCCGCCCAACACCGCAATCATGTCGGCGCCCGGCCCCTTGAGTTCGATCGGGAAAGGAGCATCATTGATCGCCAATATCGCGTTGGCGAGATTGACGACGCCGGTTTCCTTGGGCGGCATCGAGCTGTGCCCGCCCTTGGCGGTGGCGGTCACTTTCAGCGTTGCATAGCCCTTTTCGGCAACGCCAATGAGGATGGCGGGGGGCGTCAATGACTGGGGTGTCCAAGATGATCGCGCTGCCCTCGTCGAGCGTGAAAAGCGCCTTCACCTTCCGGTTGGCCAGCAGTTTGGCGGCGGCCACGGCGCCATTGCCTAGCACTTCTTCGTCGTGCGATGAAACCAGATAGACCGAGCGGCGGGGTTTGAATCCACTGGCAGCCAGCCCTTCGAGCCCTTCAAACAAGGCGATCAATGACCCTTTGTCATCAACCGTCCCGCGCCCCCACACAGCATTTTCGGCAATGACGCCGCTGAAGGGCGGATATTTCCAGTCCTTTTCGGTCCCTGGTGTCACTGGCACCACATCCTGGTGCGCCATCAATATAATTGGCTGCTGCGACGGTTCGGTTCCGGGCCAGTGGTATATGAGGGTGCCACCGGCGATCACTTCGCGCTGCATGACGCGGTGAACGGCGGGATAGCTGGTCGTCAGCCAATTTTGAAACTTCGCCCATTCCTCTGGTTTGTTGTCCGCCATATTCTGGTTGGAGACGGTAAGGAACCGCACCGCCTGACCAAGCCGACCTGCCGCCGCCTCAATATCGGCCTCAGGTGCCCGCGCGAGCTTCACTGCCGTCCCATCAGACACAGCGGCGGGCGAGAAAGCTGCCGTGCAAACAGCCACCGTCGCCGCACAAACGGCGAGCAACGCCACACCCGCGATCAATAAATTACGGCCGATTGCCATATCCCCTCCTAAAAATGCCCCGCATCCATGCTGGCGGGTTCGATGGGGAATGCAAGGATTTTGGTGGGCCCGGAGGGACTCGAACCCCCAACCTAACCGTTATGAGCGGTCAGCTCTAACCAATTGAGCTACAGGCCCCCATGTAAGGGACTGCCGCGCGTTAGCGGAGGGAGGGCGCGCTTGGCAAGGGTGGTCCTAACGCCGCGCAGCCGCAACCACGTCAGCCACCGTTGTCGGCGCTATTCCGCGCCGGTCAAGATGAGCGAGCACCACGTCCCACCACCGGTAAAAGTTTGCGAGGTCAGCGTCGGTTCGAACATAGGGCGTGTGACCAACGGCCAGCGAGGGCGAATGAAATGAAAAATTGAGTATTGGAACCCGCGCCGCAAGCGCAGCATCAATAGCCGCACAGGCGCGGTCAGCGGGGATCCCTTCCGGCGTCAGCGCCACCCGCTCAACAAATCCCGACTTTGCCGCGAGTGCGAGTCCAGTCCCACTCAGCCGTGCCAGGCGGTGGTACCCCCGCTCGCCCATCAGTCCCAAAAACAGCGAAGTCACCGGCACTTCGAGCAGGGCGCCGTCGCCCGCGACCCACCAAGGGGTGATTGGGAAAAAGCGATAGTCGGGGCCATGGCCGGCACGATAATCAAAACCTGAGCGCACCGAAGTGTCACAGGCAAAGCCCAGATCGCGCAAGATCGTCGCAGTTTCGGTACCCAGCCCGTACCGCCCCGCACGATAACTCAGCGGCGCTGCACCGATAACTTCGACGATCCGGTCGCGCAGCCGGGTCAGTTTTGCGCGCTGCAATTCGGCTGGCAAATTGCCGGTGTAGCTGTTGCGGCTGTTCACCACCTCTTCGAACGGCGGGTTAACCCAGGGATGAAGCTGCGCCCCGACCTCAGCGCCACCAGATGCGACAATCTGTTTTAGAAAGTTGCCGGTGTCTTCATTTTGGATCACGGGCCAATCAACAAGATAGATGGGTCTTACGCCATGGTTCGCGAAATAAGACTGGCAATGCGGCAACTGCGCGAGCGAGGTCAGGCCATGGTGGAGCCTTGAAAAAGGCTTGCCCCAGTCGAAATCCTCCTCGGTGTCGATGGTGACCCAGAAGCGGGTGCCGAAATCGTGCGGAAACAATGCCTTTTGCTCGGGTTGGGGCATGGTCAGCATGCTGTGCCCCATCACTGTCTCCCCTGCCCCGCTCAACCCTTTTGAGCGCCGTCCTTGCTTTGCACATGGCCGGTCGGCAACTGTACCGTCAAGGCATTTGCACCGATGTTGAAGGCACCGCCGCATCCGCGCACCAGATTGTCAACCAGACGCAGCGAGAAGCCAAGGCTCAGCATCGCTGCAACCGGTGCGTCGCCGCGCGGATTATAGCCGGGATCCAGAAGTTCGGCGACATTGCTATGGCGAATGGCACGCGGACGCACAATCCGGAGCTCCGCCTCGCCCGCGCCGTCACCATGGTCGATCAGCTGGGCGATGACTGTTTCGCCGTCGTCGGTCACGTCGATGATCGCAGTCAACAAGCGGCCGATAATCCGCTTCGTTTCCTTGGCCGGAAGCTCCACGAGAAAGTTGGATCCAACGCGTGTCACCGACCACGTGACGGAGCGTTCCTGCAGCAGCGGCGCAAGCTCGGTTTCAACCGTGGTCAGCAGCTGGTCGAGATCGATGCGCTCGCCCGCGTTCATTTCGACGGGGACAACACCGCGCGCCGACGTATCGATGTCCTCGATGATGTTCTGCAGCGTTGCCGAATCGTCAACGATCGAGGTTGCAAGACTGCGATATCGGTGGCTGACTGGGCCAAACATCTGCCCGGCAATAATTTGCCCAAAACCCGAAATTGCGTTGAGGGGCGAACGCAGCTCATGGATCAGCTGGCGCACCGAGTCGCCGCCTGATGTAGCAACGGGCGAGCCATAAGCGACTTCGTTCGGACGCGGCCGACGCGCGGTGCCACGATAGCCGCGAAACTGGCCAGTGGGTGCATCGAACCAGGGGAGCGCTGACAAACGCCAATCGCCAGCAAGTTCTGTCCCCGCCCCCAGGCTCAGCCGGGCGTTGATAATTTCGGTGCGACGCCGAAAAGCGCCTGCCGCGGCACCATCGACGCCGGCTTCGGCCGCCTTGCGTGCGAGAAGCGGTCCGCAAAACGCATCGGCTTCCACCGTGACGTTGACCACGTGCTTACCGTGGCGGAATGCGCCCAGGATATGTTCCACGGCGGCGGGCGGGTTGCCGGTGTGTCTGGTGGTGATGGACGCGGATTGTGCGCTTTGTGCGCGCGGGGCGCGCTGGATCGCGGCGCATGATGTGCGCGGCGAATTCGGGATCGTGCCGATGCAGACGCCAGGCGAGAATCTGATGTTGGGTCGTGAGAATGCGTTCAGTTTGCTGGTGGCGTCGTCCTCGGAGGGAACGGCAAGTGGCACACTGTACTGGGACGATGGCGAAAGTATTGGTGAGTGAGAAAGAAATGAAAAGAGTGTGGTGATGATGAAGAGGAGAATGCGACTAGATCCGATCGGCACACAAGCCTACAACTATTTCCATCTCTCAATGACAAACGGTGTAAGTATACGACGGTACGAGACGGCGTGGTGTCAGTATGTGACGATGGCACATTCTGGTCTGATGACGTCATAGAACGATGCTCCATGTTTGAACTGAAGTGTCCACTCGATACTACGTAGGATGACGCCGAATGATGAATAGCGAATGAATCGTTGACAGCCAGTGTAAATTGTTTTCCTGCAGTGACTGTGTGCAGATGGATTCTTTGCTCGAAAGACGATCGTTAATCGATGAAACAAAGCTGGTAGTGTTGGGAAAGGTCAAGTGAAAAGTGCGTCCTCCAAAGACTGATGAGTTTGTTTACGAACGCTCTCAAATCGATGTTGGACGCCAAAGAAGAAGATTTGAAATTGTACAACGAAACGATTCTCGCCGTCAAAGCGATCTTTATGCAAGGCATCGAACATTACAAGAGCGGCCACGTGTCATCGTCAAAGTGAAACGAGAAAAGCAACAGACTATCGACGTGCTCGTCTAGAACGATTCGAATTCGGCAACGAACAGGTCCGTTGAGGCATTGTGAATGGGCTTTTCATCGTATTTCTCATAATGATCTTTATCTGCTTTGGGAATATGCGGCGCTCGAATACGTTTCTCATAGACGGCAATCCAATTAATCGGTGTAAACCATTTGTGATATTTGATATCTTTCGGTTCCATTTTTTGAGATTTTCCCGTAACGCTTGGTCAGATCGGCTTGCAAAAGATTTCGAACGAGATCTTTTAAATCGGGAAGAGAAATGCGAAGGAAATTTGAATTTGCCTTGAACTAGTTTTCTCGT
>JAAUPH010000053.1 GCA_012035435.1 Sphingopyxis sp.
TGGCGGTGTTTGAGGGTGCGAGCCTCTATTACGTTCACCCTCGGCCCTTCGCATGGCTCAGGGCGTTCGCGTCTCAAAACAACCCACTGGGTTGGTTTTGCCGGAGCAAGCTCCGTCGCCCCTCACTCTCGACCGTCCGGTGATGATGACCAATGCCAATGCCGGACAGACCATCGCCTGGCAGGCCAATTACGATCCGTTCGGCAATGCCGTCACCGTCACGGCCGCACCGGTCAACAACCAGCGCCTGCCGGGGCAATGGTTCCAGATCGCCCGCTGGTTTCCTGCCGGTGGTGGCGGCATTCGGCGCGCCGGACAACATACTGCCATTATCATATCAAGAATTCTGATTCCTGTTAAAATTCTTGTCAAACTGTTCACGGTTGAAGCGATTTATGTCACCGTTCGAAGACAACGGCTCAACGAGCAGAAGACGTTTTATGGTAGCCTTTTTTTCCGATGCTTGGATTTGGTGGCTGGACATTGTTGCAGGGCTGTTTGGCAATAGGGTGCAGAGTGCGGACGGTGTCATTGTAATATCCCGTGACGCTTACAGCTTGGCTATGACAGGCGATGATCAAAAAGCTGTTTTTTTGGATGCAAGCGCACTCGCTGAACGTCTGGGACAAAAGGAAAATGGTAGAGGTCGACCACGTTCTTTCAACATAACATTGGCGCATGATCGCTTCATCGTGCGTCCACTTGCTGGCCTTTCCTTGCCAGACAGCCGTCACCGCGCTATGGCGGCCATCGATCTCGCTGCGGCAACACCGTTCAAAGCGGAAGACATGCATATCTTCGCCGGGACCACAGGGGCGGAGGTTTTCGGCAGAGATGCCTGTTATATCATAGTCAAACGCCAAATACTTTATCCCGTCATAAAAGCGCTCAACTCAGCGGGAGTGCAAATCAATGATCTGGTCTTTCAACAAGAAACAGGTCAGCCAAGACAAGCTGTCCTGACCCCAAACGAAAGAAGACTCTGGGTTCGAGGGACAGCGAAGCGACTCAACCGCATCTTGCTTCAAGGTGCACTCGCTGGCATCGTGATCGGAGGTGCTGCAACGTTCGTGCATGGCAATCTGGTTTTCAAAAATGCGCTTGCCAAAGCCGAAACGAACGTAACCGAATTGACTTCGGAAGCTAGTCTCGTGCGTGCGGCGATTGATGAGCGCACCGCAATGCTTGAGCTTATCAATGCTCAGCGCCGCAATATCGCGACCAGCCGTTCTGTCACTGAAATATGGGAGGAGCTGGCAAAACGGTTGCCCGACTCTGTTCACCTTACCGATATCATTTCTGATCGCGATCGTGTCACTATCACCGGGTTTTCAATGTCCGCTTCACAATTGATCGCGGTGTTGGAAGGGTCTGCGTTGTTTGAAAAGGCGGAGTTTGTGTCGCCCGTTGTTAAAGTTCCGGGCCGTGATGGAGAGCGGTTCGTCATTGAGCTTAAATTCTCACCGAGGTGACCTTTGCTCACTCAGCTAATCAATGCACCACTATTGGCTCAGCGCCTGATCGCATTGCTAATTGCAGCTCTCGTGATGGCCGGCGGCATCGGCGTTGTTGTTACAGTTGGGTTTCATTTTTCGGCACTGAACTCTGGTTTGACTGAGCAACGTGAAAGAGCTGGACACCTTAAGCAGGTTTTGATTTTGAAAAACGCAGTCTCAACGACCAAGCAACCGAACAAAGGCAATCTGGGGCAAAGGTTGTTTCTTGAAGCGCCGTCACTCACCATTGCGCGTGCTGATCTGCAGAGCCACATCGGTGCTTTGGCCCAGAGCAATGGGGTTATGATCGACTCGGCCGGAAACATGCCTGACATTCTCGAAGACGGATTGACGATGATCGGGCTGCGTTTCGATATGTCGGGCAGACATGATGACGTCCATCGGACAATTGTTGATATCGAAGCCGGTGTGCCGCCGCTTTTTGTCCGCGATTGGATAGTCAGGGTTATCGGCGGAGAAGCAGGGGATCAGGCTTTACAGATCGCTGTGCAATTTCAAGTGTTCGCAGCTTACAGGGAGGCAAATGCAAATGGGTCGTCGATTATCGATGAGGTCGAAGTACCATGATCCATTTGTTTTTGGGGTTTTTAGCTGTTTCTTTTCTTATTTTGCTTGCTGCAATCAATGGCGCACTTGTAAGATTACCGCTTTCCATTGAGCCAATTATGCCTTCTTCGGCTTCAGACCGAACTGTATCACCAGACGGCGGCATAGATGAACCACGAGTAGCAAGTCGTTTTGAACTGAACGAAACCTATGCACGCCCGCTTTTTGCGCCCCTCCGCAGACCCTGGACGGAGCCGCAGGCTGAATTGCAACCTGAGCCACCCCTTGCTCCGTCTTTGACCGAATCGCCAGCAGCTACCTTGGAACCGACGGCCCCACTGCCGCAATTGATATTGCTCGGGATTCAGAGGACGCCAGCGGGGGTCAAGGCCTTGCTCGCAGCGGGCAATGGTTTGGATGCAAGCTGGCTTTTGGAAGGGCAGTCGGTAGAAGGGTGGACTATTGCGCAAATTGATCGTGATTTCATAGCAATTACGCTTGGTTCAGCGCGGCATGTGATTTCGCTGTATCCAACGCCGCAAGCGGATGGAAACGGCCCATGAAGCATTCGAGAGGCAGAGCGGGTGAACGAGAAGACGGGTTTGCCCTTCTGGTCGTGATCTCGTTTCTTCTGATTTCTGCGTCGATCGCTACGCCGTATTTGGCCAAAGCGCGGACACAAGCCCTTTTGGCACGCAACCAAATCTCGGAAACGAACGACAGGCTTTTGGTATCAGCTTTGGTTCAGCTCGCCGCATTTCAGTATGCCGATTTGCAGGGAACTTTTTCCGAAGAACTTCCATCAAAAGTCTCGTGCGTATTAAGCACTGCGACAACCGTGACATTCACATTTCAAGACCATAGTGGCCTTGTAGACCTCAATGCTTCAGACGGTGCGCTTTTAGAATTGGGCTTTCGTGGTGCAGGATTGACCCAGGCGCAGGCCAAAGCAATGGCCGGGGAAGTCTCTCGGTTCCGTTATGGACCAGACACGTTGCCATTTGCAACCAACGCTCGTGAGACAGCAGTTTTAGGCGGATACAAGGGCGGATCATTTGAAGCATTGGCTGAATTGCAGGACATTGATCTGCCGGGCGACATCAGTTTGGATGTGCTGCGAACGCTGTTCACAATTCAGTCCGGCAACGGGACAGTCGATGTCGATTTTGCTTCTCCGCGGCTTCGCCTTGTTATCGGGCAGCTGGACGGCTCTGAAGTTCCATTTTTGGTGGCCGGAAGCCGCCGTTTTCCGGCATTGAGCGTAACAGTTGGAATTGAGAGCGGGCGCCAATTCGGGTTCGGTGGCTCGGCGGTCTTTGTGCCCGTTGGCACACCTCTGCGCATGAAATTGGTTGAACCGGTAAGGATGTCGCGGCGCCTGGCCGATGAGAAAATTCAATACTCCGGGGACACGACTTGTCCGGATTTTTTTACGCCAGAATTGCTAGAATTTGCAGCCGAGCTTGCAGCATGAAACCCATCAACAACCATTACTCGCTTGATGGATTCCTCAATATGATGGTCGAAACAAACCGCTTGTCGCACGGGGCACTGCAGCGGGTGCTGTCCGCAATGAATGCAACAGCACACCCCTTGGATACCGTCGTGGTCGAACTTGGCCTCATGCGGGAGGACGATCTTGCAAATGCTCTTGCCGAGTATTTGGGAACGGAGGTTATCACGCAGCCGGTAAACCGCGCTGATCGTGAGGCGGCGGTCTCGCTTGGACCAGACTTTCTCGTGACCAATGCCGTAGTGCCGTTAAGCAGCGATACCGCCGATGAGTTTGTGGTGGCGACTCGCCCGACCCGTTCGACGACCGCCTTCTAGAAATGCTGGCCTATGTTGCGGACCGGCCATTGGCTTTGCATGTGGCGACCCGCAGCGCGATAGCCACATGGGCGGCCACGCTATCGCAAACGGGCGAGGACGAGCTTGAAGAGGGCATGCTCGTAACGGGTGATTTGAGCGAAAGCGATGTTGAACGCTTGCGTGATCTTGCTCAACAGGCACCGGTTGTCCGTTTGGTTTCTCGCGCCATACAGCTTGCATTTGATCGCCGAGCAACGGACCTTCACATCGAACCCTATGAACATGAGGTCCGTTTCCGGCTCCGATGTGATGGCGCACTAGAAACAATTGAGACGATTCCGGTTGCGCTCCACCCCGGGATTGTAACACGAGTCAAAATGCTAGCCGGCCTTGACATATCAGAGCGGCGTCTGCCGCAGGACGGACGAATGCGCCTGCCTATTCGCGGTCAGCAAGTGGATTTACGCGTTTCAACCATCCCAGCCATCCATGGTGAAACCACGGTCTTGAGATTGCTGGATCAATCAACGGTCGCGTTGGATCTGCACTCCTTGGGCTTTGATGCGCCTGCACGCACGCAATTGGAGCGTATGGTCACAAGCCCGAACGGCTTGATTTTGGTGACAGGACCGACCGGAAGCGGCAAGACCACAACGCTCTATGCGCTGCTGTCGATGATCAATGATGAGCAAACAAAGATAATCACTGTTGAGGATCCGGTTGAATATCGGGTTCAAGGCATCGTGCAATTGCAGGTCAACAGCGCTACCAATCTGACATTCTCGCGATTGCTCCGATCTGTGCTGCGCCAAAATCCCAACATAATTCTTGTTGGAGAAATTCGTGATCGGGAAACAGCCGATATTGCCATCCAGGCCGCTCTGACAGGGCACCTTGTTCTATCAACCTTGCACACCAATGGCGCGGCAGGTGCAGTTACCCGGCTTCGCGATATGGGCGTGGAGGACTATCTCGTCGGCGCAACGCTGAGAGGAGTGATCGCGCAAAGACTGCTGCGAAAGGCGTGCTCCTGCGACGAGATCGCGCGCCGCGAGTGTGCGAAATGCGGCAGAAGCGGATACGCCGGCAGGACTGTGACCTACGAAGTCGCAGAAATAGACGGTGCCCTTGCACGCAGCATCGGCGCGGGAGCGACAGAAGACGTTGTAAGAGGCGAACTTGCCAAGAATGGGATGTTGTCTTTGCAGGATCATGCAAATTCACTGGCAAAATCCGGGATTACGAGTGCCGATGAAGTGTTCCGCGTTTTCAAGGCTGCGAGCGAAACCCGGTGATGAGGTATTTCTATCGCGCCTACTTGCAGGACAAAGGGGAAGAGATCGGCGAAGTCGAAGCCCGCTCGGAAACAGATGCGTTCCGGCAACTCTCGTCGCGCGGACGCTCTGTTTTCGAGATCACGCCCCAAAAAGCCAAGGGGTCGGCCCTTTTCGGATCTGAAAGCGAAAACCCTTGGCGATGGCGCCCGCTTTCATCACGCCGTATCAACTTTGCCGATTTCTTTGCCGACCTTGCAACACTGACGGAGGCCGGACTGAACGTCACCCAAGCGCTTCGGGCCTTGCATGGCAGTGAACCTGAAGGCGCGCGAAAGCGCGCGATCAGCAATGTGCTCTCTAACCTTTCGTCGGGCAAAACTGCGCGCGAAGCATTCTCTTCTGTACCCGGCCTGACCGCAGACATGCTGGCAATTATCGGCAACGGAGAGAACACAAAACAGTTACCTATGATCTTCTTGACGTTGGCACGCATCCATTCGGATCGCTCTCGGAGAAAACAGCATCTCATCGACGCGGCAGCGTATCCCGCATTTCTTTTGGTGTTGGCGCTGGCGGCAATTGCAGTGGTCACGTTTGTACTGGTTCCGGCGATAGCTCCGATTTTCGAAAGCGCGGGCCAAGAACCTCCTGCTATCGTCAGCATTCTGATAAGCCTTCGTGGCCTGTTGGCAGGACAGGCATTCCTCGTTTTACTCGGCGGCACCATTTTATGTTCCTGCATTTTTGTTTTGCCTAAAGCCCGAATGCGATTGGCAGGCTGGCTTCCATCCCTTTGGTTACGCATGCCGGTCTTGGGGCCGGTTATCCGGAAGACGGTCCTTTCGAGGTATCTTTCGACGCTCTCAGTCCAGTTAGCCAACGGCACACACATTGCCCAAGCCCTTGAAATGGCTGCAGAGAGTAATTCCTTTCCTGTTTTGAAACAGCGCTTGTTTGCCGTTCGCAACCGTGTTGCTGCAGGCGAAAGGCTTCCCGAAGCGCTGGCGAAAACCGGACTGTTTGACAGCCGGCTTATTTCCCTTGTCGCTTCAGGGGATGAGGCTGGGCGCGTCGCCGCGGTGACAGCCCGGGCGGCTGCTATGTTGGAGTCGGAAGCCAGTCGCAGCCTTGATCGGCTCATTTCGATGATGACGCCTGCTTTGACCATAGCATTAGGATTATTGATCGGCAGTTTGGTGATTTCCGTCATGACCGCTCTTCTCGGAGTGAACGGTCTGGCACTTCAATGAAGCATTGCAAATGTAACCCTGCGGCATCAGCCGGCTTCACGCTCCTCGAAATGCTGGTGGTGTTTGCCATCATTGCTTTTGCGGGCTTGGCGGCGTTCTCGTTCTGGGGAGTAAGGCAGGGACAAAGTGCCTTGCAGCTTGCCCGTCTGGTTGCATCAATTGCCGCCGAGGCCGCGGTAAGTTCCGTTGCAAAGCGGCAGACTGAAACGCTCATATTTCTCAACTCCGAGCGGCGTATTTCCAGCAGTGCATCGAAGGTGACTGTAACAATACCGCAGCCAATTACATTTTTTGTAACAGCGGCCGAAGAAATTCGGCTTAAAGATGGATCTATGCAAATCCAATTCTATCCAAATGGAACGTCAAGCGGCGGGGAAATTATCTTTTCTGATCAAAATGGAAACGTTCAAACAGTGCAAATTCACTGGCTGACTGGAGCAATTACAACATTTTCATCGAACAGGTCATCTCGCTGATGAGATTCGAAAATCAGAACAAGCAATCTGATGCTGGCTTCACATTGCTTGAGACGCTGATCGCGTTCGTCATTTTGGCGGTCTCACTTGGCGTATTCCTGCAATCCCTTGTACTTGCGGCATCGCAGGCAAAATCGTCGGCGAGGATCGTCGCTGCAGAACTCCTTGCAACTGATTTGCTGGCCCGCAGTGAAAGCGATGAGGATCAGAGCTTCACAGAGGGCTTCGATGTGGACACTGGTCTAATTTGGCGCATTGACCGCAGTGCACCTGGAATTGGTGCTGAGGCTGGGGCCTTCCCCTTCACTATCGTCGAAATTGACATCCTCGATCCGGAGTTAGAGCTGCCGGTTGCATCATTCAAAGCAATGCAAAGCCAATGGCGGCAACCATGACCGCCCGGACTGTTGGAACCCAAGCCGATGGTCGACAGGATGGTTTCACATTTGTTGAGGTGCTCGTTTCCTTGACAGTGATCAGTGTGATGTCGGCTTTGATCATTTCTGCTTCCGGTCAACTGCGGCTGCTTGTCGAAGCGGATAAGCGCCTGGAACGGCAAATCGTGATGCAGAAAACTGTGCGCCACATGGCAAATCTGATCGCCGATGCAGAGCGTGTTCATTTGGTTGGTTCGACACCAGAGAACCCTGTGTATTTGCGGGGCAATCAGGATAGCGCCACTTTTACCGTGGTCAGCAGCCGAGGCGCGTTTGTCGGAGGGCTCAATGAAGTGTCGTTCAAGATCGAGCGGGTCAAAGAAGCCAGGGTGCTCGTCCAAGTCATGGCGTTGCGGCGGACCGCGCAAACTCAAGAGTCCATCCAAACCATCGAGCTCTTGGACAACGCTCCGCTGCTTGCGTTCAGCTATCTTGGGTTGAAAGACGGGCAGGATCAAGTCCGTTGGCATCAAGATTGGGACCAAGGCCAAAGGCTTCCCAAGGCGGTTCGGGTGGAATTGACAGAATCTTTTGTTCAACGCTCGATTACAGCTTCCGCCGCGGTTCGGATCGACTTAGCCGACTGATGCTACTTGGTGCTGTAGATCAAATCTTCATCAGGCCCGTCTCCCAATTGTCTGCCGTCGCGACCGAATGATGTGACTGTCAAGACGCCCGTCTCCGCTACCAGCGAATACTGAAAAACAATGCCCCACGAATCCCTCAATGCGCCATTAGCTTTGATATAAGGCCCGTTCCAGATAGGGGCACCAGGGGGTGCTTGTAGCAGGGCATTGAGCCCTTGCTCATTCGAGGGGTATGCTCCGACATCGATATAATACAGTTCAAGGGCGCTGCCGATATTATTCAACTGTGTTTTTGTCGCAGAAACTCTCGCTGATGTAAGGTAACCCAGTACCTGCGGTGTCGCCAGCGTGGCAAGAAGTGTTATGATCGCAAGCACAACAAGCAGTTCAATCAACGTAAACCCTGCATCGGGCGAGCGCGCATCGGTGGCCAAACGAGGGCCGGAATTTAAGCGCTTTCGGATAGACATGAGCATTTAAGCGGTAACCTCCGTCAGCCATGCACACAACAACCCGAAAGACAGAAATGGACCAAATGGAATTCGCATCGTTGATAAACGCCCCTTAACTTGTAGCGCGTACAACCCTGCATATACTAGAGCACTAATTGTCGCCGTAAAAACGAAAAATGGGAACAGCAAAGGCGATATCCAAATAGATGCTGCACCGACCATTTTTACATCACCCAGTCCGAGACCGATACGACCCGACACTCTCGCATGAGATTGGCGGACAGCATAAAACACCAAAGTGGCGGACCCTGCGAAAGCGATCTGGCGCAATAATTGTGGATCTTCCGTACCTATCCGAAATGAAATCCCGCAAATCAACAAAAGGAAATTCAAGGCGTCTGGGATTCGCATCTCACGAATGTCGAACACGGAGATCGTCAACAAAATGGTAACAAGCAGCAGGCCAAATATCAACGTCCATGCCATGTTTGGTCAGTAAGTTATCCTGTTAAGGTCCCGTTGCAATTGCGTATTGCCTTGCCTCCTGACAGCGATTGCAGAGTCAAATCCGAGCTTGTCCCGAAATTCGGCTGTCACATCGCGTGCTTCATTTACATCGCGCACCACGCGTGGACGAATGAAAATGATGAGTTCGGTTCGCGCGATCGTGTCAGTCTTGTTTTTGAACAGGTTCCCAATAATGGGAATGTCCCCTACGATTGGTACCTGACCGCGTTCCAGACTGTTTCGTTCCTGAATCAGCCCGCCAAGAGCAATGCTTTCTCCATCATTGACTATGACCTTGGTTGACAGTCGGCGCTGTTGGATCGTTGGCGAATCGATGCCAGAAGTGGTTGTTTTCACTACGTTAGACACTTCCTGATCAATATCGAGTAGCACTCTGCCTGACGCATTAACCCGTGGCAGAACTGACAGGATGATCCCCGTATCTTTCAACACCACGGAATTCACCGTAGGCGCATTGATTGTAGCCACACCCGTCGATTGTTGCGTTACGATTGGAACCTGATCGCCCACCTGCAAAGTAGCTTTCTGATTGTTCAGGGCCATGATCGTTGGGGATGAGACAATGTTTACGTCGGTGATAGAGGCGAGTGCGTTCAACGTTACCTGGAGGTCGCTTGTCACAAACGACCACGCAGCGCCCGGCAATGAAGCACCGGTGAAGCCGCTGATAGCGTCAGACAGTTTGAAGCTGAAATTTCCGCTTTCGACAGCCCAGCGAAGACCGAATTTCAGCTCATCATTTAATCGGACTTCTGCAATGACTGCCTCCAGCATGACTTGCGTCGGCAGGACGTCTAGTTGATGAAGAATGCGCTCGATCCGCTTGAAGCCCTTTGCTGTGGTGGAGATCAAAAGCGCGTTGTTTTCGACATCGGCGACAATAGAAGGTGCCTTCGCGCCTGGAACTGAGACCGTTTGGACGGCTAGCGCAGCTGCGATTTGATTTTCGCTAGTCGGAATGAGTTCACTAACCGGACCATCGCCAAGGCTTACGGCTGTCAAATCCGGTGCTACCGCTGGCTGCTGCATGGCCACTACGGGCGCTTCCCCAACTCCTGCGCCTCCGGTCGACAGCACGGATTGCAAGACGTCTGCCAATTCCTTGGCCGGGCGGTTTTGGATCTGATATACAAACAACTGCTCATCATTTGTGCTTGCAGCCTGATCCAACTTGACAATCCAATCGGCGGCACGTGCCAAATAGACCGGGCGCGATGCAATGACGAGCACAGCGTTTAACCGGTCGTTGGGGACAAACCGCACCAACCCGTTTTTGCCCCCTTTTGTCGCAAAGACCGCTTCCAGTTCGGCGACGACAGCCGAAGGTTTTGAATTTTTGAGGGGATGCAATGCTACTGAACGTCCGCGCATCGCGTCCACATCAAATACGCCGACAGCATCGCGCATGGCGCGCAGATCCTGCTGGTTGCCAGCGATCACGATGTTGTTGCGCTCAGGGTCAACGCGCAAGACAGCGCCTTGCCTCGATATTGGCTCCAAAATGGTCCGCATTTCGTCTGCGCCGATATGCGCAAGTTCGATGACTTGCACAGAAACTCCCGGCCCCCTCGGCGTACCCATCGGCACCGACAAAGCCGGCGTGGAAGCGAGCGCCTCCCCTGACGGAACAATTTGATAGCCTACACCCCGCTTCACGATAGCGGCGCCTGAAACCGAAAGAGCTGTTTCGAAAAGGTCAACGAGTGTGTTGCGGTCAACTGGTGACGAGGTTTGGAGCGAGACCGTTCCGGCGACCCGCGGATCAATTGTGTAGTTGACCCCAAGCACATCTCCGAGCACGCTCTTGGCTGCGATTTTGATCGGGGCATCCAACAGGTTCAGAGTGTATCCGCTCCCGCCTGCACTGGTTACGCCTGACGCAACGGCGGGCATCCGGTCGGAAATGAACGTGCCTGTACCTTCCCGGTAAACGCCAGATACGCCACCGGTCAC